>CAZPPD010001180.1:0-1656 GCA_964588185.1 uncultured Alcaligenaceae bacterium
AGATTGATTTCATATCAGAAGGTGCAATCATGTTTAATTCCATACTGGTTCCGCTCGATGGCTCCACCTTTACCGAACATGCTTTGCCCTTGGCGATGAGCCTGGCAAAAAGGGCCAAGGCTAAGCTCCTTCTCGCCCACATTCACTCCCCCTTGAAAGCAGTTTATCTGGAAGGTGCATCTTTCTTGGACGACAGCGTTGAGGAAGACATCAAGAATCAACAGCGTGCCTACCTCAATACGGTTGCCGAACGGGTAAAAAAAGTAGTGGCTATCCCAGTCGAAACCATCTTGGAAGAAGGTGAAATATCTCCTACCATCGCCACGGTGGCCTCGGCACAAGGAGTTGACCTGGTGGTGATGACCACTCACGGGCGAAGTGCCCTGGGCCGATTCTGGTTAGGGAGTGTTGCGGATGAGTTGATTCGCCAGTTACCCATGCCGCAGCTAATCGTGCGGCCCCATGAAGACACACCGGACCTTACCAAGGATATTAGCTTTAAGCACATTCTGATTTCCTTAGATGGAACGGAAATGGCTGAGCATATCATTGAACCAGCCGCTGCCATTGGTGAGTTGATGGAATCTGATTTTACCTTGGTTCGTATCATCAAACCGGTCATGACGCTGGATTATCCGGTGGAAATATCAACTACATCTCAAGCAGTGAAAGAAATCCTGGTTCGAGTCGATGAAATCCAAGGCAAACTAATGAATGAGGCGGAATCTTACTTGCAAGGAGTCGCCGATCGGCTGAAAGTCCGGGGCTTCAAGGTGGAAACCAAGGTGGATATTGAGCAGCAACCTGCTGTAGCTATCCTGAATGACGCCAAACCTTCTGAAATTGATTTGATTGCCATCGAAACCCATGGACGCTATGGATTGTCCCGGCTTTTCCTGGGAAGTATTACGGACAAGATTATCCGTGGAGCAGAAGTTCCGGTCTTGGTCCACAAACAGAGTGAAAATTAAGGAATGTTAACGTGCAGCCGAACTCGTAAGCAGAATTTGCCGAGTTCGGCCACAAGTCTCCTGAATTTTCCGAACACCCAACTCGCCACTGTTTACCCAGTCTACAACTAAGCTAACTGATTGCATTGAGTTCTTCCCGGCCCCTGGTGTACAATCGCCCTTACTTGGTTTAAGAGTCCATTTGCCCTTCTCTCAGGAACGGAATCGCATGAAGAAATCCTACCTATTCCCCTTGTCTTGCTTGGTTTTTATCGCCAGCCAAGTTAATATCCATGGGGATAATCCAAAAAAGAAGGTTCCACTGGTTTCCCAATTCGGTGATCCTCTCACGAAAGTACCCACTTCTCGGATCATTGACACCCTCAGCAAGCAAGATCTGGCCAAGCGAAAATCCTTGAAAACCTATGCGTATGGAATGCTCTGCCTTCGCGAAGATCGTCTGCTGGAAGCATTGAAAGCCTTTGAGGATGCTTTGAATTTGGATCCGCAGGCGGTTCCTGTCCACAAGTCTTTGATTCCCCTTTATATGGCACTTGGCCGAGAAAAAGATGCCTTGAACAGTTGCCGGAAGGTATTGGCTGCCGATCCTGCCGACCCCATTATTTGGCATAAGTTCGCCCGGCTTATGCAAAACCAGGGAGAAAATAAGGAACAATTCGAAGGCAAAAGCGGCAGGCAAAGCATC
>CAZPPD010001181.1:0-1651 GCA_964588185.1 uncultured Alcaligenaceae bacterium
TGTTAGCCCTGGATCTCCAGGGTTTGGTGGTTCAAAACATCCAATTCGATGGAATCAGCAGAGAGGTTATTGGGAGGTTTTGAGGCCATCCCGTGGTGGATCAGGACCAAATCGTTGGCATAGATTTGATCCGCCCAGTTCTCCTGCACATCGACCAGTGGGAAGAAGGGATCAACCTGGCATTGGTCAGGACGGACCAGTGTGGAATGGGAATGAGGCGGAATGGCGCAATCATCCCTTGCAGCCAACCAGGAATCCAGACACAACGATCTACGGGCGACGCTACACGGGACATGCGGTAGATCAGATGCAGAATAGAGGCATCACGCCGTCCGTTGTGGAAAATGCGGTGCAACACGGGACGGTCACTCCCGACCCGATCCCTGGACGGCTACGCCATTATGATGCTACAAATAGGATCATGGTAGTTACCGAAAACGGTGATGTGATTACAGTTCGATGGGATTAACAAATGACTAAACTCCTTATTCCAGATGAGTATGATCGCCGACAACTGCGCACAATGCTTGACATGCTAAGCATCGATGATTACGAACCTGAGACACTAATTGCTCTTGCAAATAGTCTTATTTCTTTGCGTGACCTACTTCACTGGCACGATGGCGATTGGCGTCATCAATGCACTGAGCATATTGTAACTCTTGATTCATGCGCCTTGGCTTCTCCTGAACAAATTAGGACGATGGGTAGTCGATATCAAGAAGTGATAAAAGAAGCAATTGAATCGCTGCAAAAGCTAATGTCTGATGCGTTGGCTCTGTAAATGCAATTCATTGGACAATCAATGTAGCATTGTTTTTGGTTCAACGATGAAATACCTTGATTCACCTGACGAATTCGATAAGCGGCAACTGCTAAGAATGCAAGACCTGTTAAATCGGGATCATTATTCTCGAGGACAGTTAGGAGCACTTGCCTCTGCTTTGCTTGCCTTGCGGGATTTGTTTCATTGGCATGATCCTGATTGTGATTTTCATTTTACCGATAACGTGGCAACTGTCGACTCATGTTCAACCGCTTCATCTGAACAGATTCAAATAATGGGAGATCGTTTGAGCAGGTAGTGCAAGAGACTTTAGATAAACTGCGACAATTGGTCCAAGATGGATTGAATCGATGTAAGGCAGCGGAAACGGAGGAATAATTCAGAGTTGCTCCTGGCCCGCAACCGCCCGCCAGGGCTTTTTCATTCCTCTCCATGCTGCCCGTTAGCGTCGGGCTTGAACTCATAGTAATACCTTGGTCGCTCTTGCACCGTCAGCGTACCCACGACATCATCCGCCTTCCTGCGCACCACGATGAGCGGGCGGATGATCGAAGTCACGATGAAATCTTTGGCCAATTCCCGTGTGTCCCACACTTGGCCGTACTCATCTTCTAATTGCTCTCTAGTCTTGGGTACGGGCTAAACCTCTTTTTGGCGTTTACGTTTGGTTCTGCCGATCATAATGATGTTGTCCTTGTATAAAAAGAACAAAGCGATGGGGGACAGGAGTCCCAAGCCGACCACCCTTTCCCCAGGCTTTCTTCAAATGAGTTTCCGACTTCGTGCTAACGAACAAAGTCAGCTCTCCCGTGCTGACCCTTTGTTCGATTGTTCGCAAGCATTTTCCCAGCGTGAGGGACTTTG
>CAZPPD010001182.1:0-1650 GCA_964588185.1 uncultured Alcaligenaceae bacterium
ATCCCCGCCGGAGACATCCATGATAAATATGCCGATGCCGACAACGGCCGGAATCCCCAAAACCCCGGCAATAATGGCGGTATGACTTGCCCGGCCGCCTGCTTCGGTAGCGAAGGCGTGCACCATCTTGGTATCAAACGCGGCCGTTTCACTGGGGGTTAGATCATGAGCCAGAACAATTACGGGTTCCTTGAGGTGTTGTAACAGCTCCCGTCTTTTGCCGAGCAAATGGCGAAGGATGGATTTTTCGATGTCGAAGAGGTCGGCGGCCCGAGCGGCAAAGTTGCCGTGTTCGAAACTTTGCAGTGCTTTGGCATGCCGTCGAATGACCCGGGAAACGGCATATTCCGCCGAATGGTATTTTGGGGTATTTCCTTTTCCCCGGATGAGAGATTCAATCTCTTTCACCAAGGTTGGATCTTCAATCAATAAGGCATGGGCACCAAAGATGGCACCATATTGGCTGCCCAATTTAGAACTGATGGCATCTTGATTGTCGTGAGCTTCATTGGCCGCAGACCTGAGTGCTTTGTGAAGCCGTTTTATTTCGGCTTCCAGGTGGTCTTCGGAAATGAATCGTCGTGGAATACGGACCCCTTCGGTATCGAGCACCAAGGCCGGGCCGATTATAACTCCTGGAGAGACAGGGATTCCTCTTTTAATTTCCATTCGGATTCTACACAGTCTTGGCAGTGGCCGGATAAATACAGGCCATATTCCAAGGCCAGTTGATTTAGGTTGGAGAACAAGAAAACCGGGCTCATTGCCGTTCGGACCCTTCCGCGGTTTCGGAATCGTAATCCATCAGGGTCGGGATCAACTTTACCAAGGCATCTAAAGCTTCTTTCTGGTCCGGACCGGAAACTTCAAGCAGAAGCTCGGTTCCTTGATCTGCCCCAAGACCCAGCAAGTTCAGTGGACTTTTTCCATCAAAGCGCTCTTGTTTGGCGTTTACCAAAGACACATCGCTTTCAAATTGGCTGGCCAATTTCACAAAGGCAGAGATTGGCCGCATATGAAACCCTTGCGGATTCGTGATAACAATCTTGTGTTTCAAAGGTTCGCCATTCATGGCACCATAATTGTGCTGAGGGGGGACATGCATGTTCGATGCCCCTTTTTTGTTATGGTTTCCGGGGTTAGACTTTTTGGTCGAATTCAAGAGAGGTCCACTCATGGGTTCACCAAATCCCTTTGGTTATTTGCCTCGGCTAATCAGAAATCTCGTGGAGATGGTTAAACAATTTTGCAAATTTAAAATCCTGGATAAGATTTTAACTGTTATCCACATCACTTAGCAAATCCCAAATTTCTTCGCGAGTGGTTGCTTCTTTAAGTGAGCTTACGAAATGATCGTCCCGCAAACTCCGGGAAACATTTTCCAAAGCACGTAAGTGATCCGTAGGCCGATCTTGGGGAGAGGTCAGCAATACAAAAACATGAACCGGTTCCCCATCCAAGCTGTCGAATTCGACCCCCTTGTGGGAAATGGCCACCGTCCCGATGAGCCGGTCAACACACTTGTGTTTAGTATGAGGAATGGCAACGCCTCTGCCGATCCCGGTGGATCCCAGCAATTCCCGTTTTTGGATGGCATTGATAATATCTTCAGGTTCACTTCCTTTGAAATATCCGGAGTTTCTCAAGCCA
>CAZPPD010001183.1:0-1643 GCA_964588185.1 uncultured Alcaligenaceae bacterium
TATCTCCCCACAAACACTACCGCGAAGGGTTAGTCTGAAAAGAATAAAAATAGGTGTAACACTTTTCTCGAATGCAGCTGAGCTTTCTTTCTAAGACCGTTTATTGTAACAATGTAGCTAATTCAATAAGGCATGGATGCTTTTATGACAGCGACATTGGAACAACTTCCGATTCCCATTACTCCTTCCCTGACGGCCGAACAAGCCGAGGAAATTTACCATCAGGGCAAGGAAGCGGTCATTTTCGTCATTTTGCAGTTGGCCAAGATGGCGGGCGAGCAACAAGCTCAAGCCGCCTCGGCTCAAGGCAAACCAACACCAACTACTCCTTCGGGGATGATTCCCCCTTACCAAAAACCCTCTGCCAAGACGCGGCGGAAAAAACCCGGCCGCAAGAATGGGCATGCCGGCAGTCGTCGGCCCAAGCCGACACGCATTCATCATCGCAAAGATCATCGGGCCGAATCTTGTCCCGACTGCGGCGGAACTTTGAACCGCCGTCGGCAAACCCGCGTGCGCTACGTCGAGGATATTCCCGAAATCGAACCCGAAGTCACCGAGCACACCATTCATCGCGATTGGTGTCCGCAATGCCGAAAAACTATCGAACCCAAAGTTACCGAGGCTTTGCCCGGCTCGATGCTGGGCAATCGCATTGTGGTGCTGACGGCGTGGTTGCATTATGCCTTGGGCAACACCCTCTCGCAGATCATCGAGGTCTTCAACTTCCACCTGCAACTGCTGGTCTCCGCGGCGGGGTTGCTGAAAATGTGGTATCGGCTGCAGGCCATTTTGTTTCCCTGGTATCAGCAAATTCAAGAAGAAGCCCTGAATGCGGCGGTGTTGCACGCCGACGAGACCGGGTGGCGGGTCGATGGCAAAACGCATTGGTTGTGGTGTTTTTCGACACCGACCTTGACCTATTTCATGATCGACCGTTCGCGCGGCAGTCCGGCGTTGTTGCAGTTTTTTACCGAAGAATTTGGCGGTGTTTTGGTAAGCGACTTTTGGGGCGCTTACAACGCGGTCCACTGCGCGTTGCGGCAGACCTGTCTGGTGCATTTGCTGCGCGAGCTGGAAACCGTGGAAAAATACAAGTCCCCCGGCGAAGACTGGCGGCCCTTTGCCAAGAAGTTGCGTCGATTGCTGGGCGATGCCATCCGGCTGTGGCGGCAACGCGAGGAACTTTCCGCCGACAAGTTTGCGTCGTTGCGTGGACGGTTGACCGTTCGACTCGACGAACTGATTGCGGCATTGTGGTCGGACAAACAAGTGCTGCGGTTGATCAAACGCTTGAAACGCCATCGCAACGATCTGTTTACTTTTGTGGATCAACCAGGAGTTCCTTTCCACAACAACCACGCGGAACAAGAAATTCGCCCGGCGGTAATTCTGCGAAAAAACAGCTACGGCAATCGCAGCGACCGGGGAGCCGACTGCCAAGCGGTGCTGATGAGCATCTTTCGGACATTGAAGCAACGAAGCCATAATCCGATCCAGACCATATGCAGCGCTTTGTCAACCTACCTACAAACTGGCAAATTGCCGCCTCTGCCGGAGCAAATCGCTGCACACGAGTAAAGTGTTACATTTTTTATTTCCCAGTCTCATCATTCACCGACCACCTTATGGATAAGCCTGAC
>CAZPPD010001184.1:0-1643 GCA_964588185.1 uncultured Alcaligenaceae bacterium
AAGTAAAGGAATCAGGATGATTTGGACCAAGAGTTGAAAGACAACCGCGAAACAAGCCAAGACTTCCCGCGCCTCCATCAACCAATCCGGTCCTTCCACTACCAACAAAAAACCCGGGAGCCAATATTCCGGTCCTTCCACTACCAACAAAAAACCCGGGAGCCAATATGAGAAAGCTAACAGGGATAAGATGCTGCCAAAGACCACAAGGAAGCAAAAGAAAACCCGGGTGGCATTTCTTCCCAATCCCTCGGCCACTTCTTTTTCCCGTGCCGGACGCAGGCGGGATAGCTCAATAAAGGTGAGTTGGCTCAGTAAAGCTGAGGCGATTCCGGCAATGACCAACATGAGAAGGCAGATCACACCCCCTCGAGCCAAGGTCCAAGGACATTGTAAATCCAATGGGATTAGTTCATTGGCAAACAAGACCAAGCCGGCGAAAAACCCGGAGTAGGAGGCAATTCGCAACTTGCGGGCGATCAAGCTGCTGTCCAAGGCATTGGTCAGCTCGGTGATCAATCCGCCGACGCCTACAGTTTGCAGCTTGAGGTTGCGGGCAGAGTCTTTTTCTCCATGAGATTCTTTGCGGCGGGCTTCATTGTGGGAAATCAAATCGGCAAACGCCTCGATGCGATGCAGCGGAGTCCAGGTTTCCAGGGACGATTTCCGCGCTAAACTTCCGGGTGGGATTTCGCCGCTTTCGATGTGGTGGCGAACTGCCCGTGTACTGCTCGCTCGCACCACCCGGGTATCCGGCAATCGAACATACCAAGCATCAGATGGGTTCATTGAAATTATTAATCCCTGAGACTCCGGCCTCCTGCCTCTGTTAATTTCTTACATCCATCAAATTAAACTTTTCCCAACCTGGGAAAAAGGGCAAAAGGAGAGAAACAAGTCGACCTGAACAAGGAACATTCCCGTTAACCGGGGTTTTCACCTTGTTCCGAAAATTAATCACTGCTAGATTCGTAACCATTGTTAGTTTGGCTACTATACGCATATTCCAAGCGTTCGAGGGGCAAGGATCGCCGGATATGAACGCAAAAATCCTTTCGTTACTCTCTACCCCGCAAGCCCGTCGCTGGTTTTACACCATTTTGGTGATGGTCTTTGTGGGTGTTAGCGTTCAATACATCATCAAAATCGCTTGTAGCGAACGGGACAATCGTTCCGCCTTCTTGCGCTGGCGAAATCAGATATTAGCTCTGGATGATGGAGTTAATATCTATGATAAACATAACTATCCCAATCCGCCGATTATGGCGATTATATTGGAACCTCTAGCATCTTTGCCTCCCTTTGTCGGCTCCTTATTATGGTTTTACTTGAAAGTGGGAATGGCATTTCTTGTCTTTCATTGGGTTTTCCGTTTGTTGGAAAACCCTGAAAAACCTTTTCCATTTTGGGGTAAGGCTATCACTATTGTTTTGGGATTACGGCCAATCCTTAGCGATCTTAGCCACGGAAATGTAAATATATTCATCCTGTTTTTAGTAATCGGTGCCTTATACGCCTATCGGAATAAACAGGATTATATTGCCGGGCTGGTGCTGGCATTATCGATAGCTTGCAAAGTAACTCCTGCGCTCTTCATTCCTTATTTCCTATGGAAACGGGCTTGGAAAACCTTAATCGGGTGT
>CAZPPD010001185.1:0-1631 GCA_964588185.1 uncultured Alcaligenaceae bacterium
GGGATCGGGGTATTGAGGTTGGATTTTATGGTGGGTCCGAGGAAGTGAAAGCGGATCAGAAAAACGGAAGATTCCGATGACGGTCGGGGGAACCGTGAAACCCAAATCCGGGGGGAACGGATTAAAAGGTTCTAAATTCTGAACCTCGCTTTTTCTTGATTGTCAAGTCGGTATAAGTTAATGCAATGTCTGTGCCAATGAGTTTCGGCCTCTGCCAAAAAGCCATAAGCAATGACCTCATCTGAGTTTCAGAAAAGGGGATTTTTCGGAAAGATGGAAATCGGGAAGTTAAATTGTAGACATGGACTAAACTGCAAGTAAGAATTACACGCTATTTTGCAAGCTGCTTGGCACCCCCGGCGGTAGCAACTGCTTTTAAAAAATGAGATGGTCTGAAGCATGTTCACCCAGATTCTCAAAGTACCTAGCTTTCAAGCAAAAAGGCGGAGGAATCGAATGATAGGGGAGAGCATGGCACACAAAATATCTAAGAATCTCAAAATCCAGGGGGAGACTCAAAAAATTTCTTTTATTTGATTGACTCTGCCTTCTCCTTAAGGAACAATGCACCATCATTTCACATTAAATCGTGGAGAATGTTTAATGCGAAACTCCTTTCGCAGCAAAAAGTCCATTCACAATTTCAAAATTTACCACCACCTGGATTTTTAAAGGAAGGAATAGGAGAGGCGAGAATTTATTGCTTCCACAAATACCAGTGAGGAGGATTCTGGTGAAAACTTCCGCAAAAGGTGAAAATGGCGAAAGAGCCAAATTGAAAGTTTTATTATTAGCCCAGGTGTTAGAAGCTCTTCAACGAAGGAATCCCAACTCTCCGCCCAAATCTTGGAGTCTGAGACGTTAGAGAAGATCGCGAGGAAAAAGCAAATTGGGGATCTTCACAACAGGCGAGTTTATTTCGCCATCGCTTGTTCCAGATCCTTTTGAAGATCCTGTAAATCCTCGATTCCAACACTTAACCGTACCAACCCGTCATCTATGTCGCGGGCAGTACGAATTTCGGGCGGAATACTTGCGTGAGTCATTGTTGCCGGGTGGCCAATCAGAGATTCCACTCCTCCTAGGCTTTCCGCCAAGCTGAAGAGCTTTGTATTGGTCAGCAACTTTAGGGCTGCTTCTTTTCCTCCCTTTAGGCTCACGCTGATCATTCCGCCGAAATCTTTCATTTGCCGCTTTGCTAAATCGTGACCCGGGTGTTCGGGTAATCCTGGAAAATGGACCTTGGAAACTTTGTGATGGGCAAATAGCCACTTGGCCAAGTGACGAGTATTCTCGCAGTGTTTTTCCATACGAACAGCCAGTGTTTTAATACCTCGCAACGTTAACCACGCATCGAAGGGACCCGGAACTCCACCGGCGGCATTTTGGTAAAAGGCAATCGGTTCCAGCAATTGCTTGCTCCCGATAACCGCCCCGCCCACGACATCCGAATGCCCGCCGAGATATTTGGTTGTACTGTGAACCACTAGGTCTGCTCCTAATTCCAGAGGTTGTTGCAAGTATGGGGAAGCAAAGGTATTATCTACCGCCAAAATCGCATTGGCTTGATGGGCCACTTTAGCGATGGTGGCGATATCTACGATTTGCAACAAGGGGTTGGTAGGAGTTTC
>CAZPPD010001186.1:0-579 GCA_964588185.1 uncultured Alcaligenaceae bacterium
AAAGACTTTCGGCGGTTGGGTTTTATTGCCGAATGGACATTTGCTATGGTCTGCCTCGCTTGGTTGATAAGAAGCTCGCCTGAAGAGACGGAAACGACCCTCTAGCCCCGACTCGCATATCAGTCCACAAAAGGCCGGCATTACCCTAGCAAAAGCAGCCAAAAGCAGATTGTGCAAGGATTGCACAAACCGCTGACGGTCCGGATTTCAACCAGACCCTATCACTCGGCAATCCCAAGTTCATTTCTATTACGGGAGGGACCCCGCGTATGCGCAGGGAAGCGCACCTTTTCACCCTTATCGTGGCAGGAGCAGTCTCTTGGCTTGGAGTTATCCCATCTCGATGCGGAGCCGGCTGAGGACCGGGGGGATGTTCCCCCATATTTTTCGGCCGTGCGCCGAGTCCACAGTTTATCCCCCGATCTCCAAGTTTTGGGCGAAACCAAGTGCCGCAAGGTATCCCTAGACCTCTTCGGCAACAGCCACCAGTTTCTCAAGGCCCCTACACACGGACTCCGCAACCAAGACAGCCTCTGATGTCTCGAGGTCCCTATACCCGGACCCCGCAAACAAAACAGG
>CAZPPD010001186.1:589-1631 GCA_964588185.1 uncultured Alcaligenaceae bacterium
GCACCAACATCCCGGAAACCGGAGTTGGGAAATCCCTCGTTCCACCCCGCACCCGTTCCAGTGGCCAAAGTGACCTCTCCGCGCCGACCGACGATTCGAATGCAAAGCCCGGACGAGGAAGATTCAAACCCTGTTACTCTTCCGTCCCCCGAGGAGCTTGGTATCAACATCGTTTCCGCAAACCCAGCGAAACCGCAAATCCCGAAGAACATTCCCGATTCCCTGAATTGGAACCAAGTCATTTCTCGGATGAAGAACCTCGGCGTTGTCGGATTTAACATGACGCAGTTGTCCTCCGGGAAGCACCAAATCGTAATCACCGTGCCAAACGGAGGTACCAACCGCTATCAGGTGATTGAAGTCGTAGGTAATTCGCAAACCTCCGCAGTCCTGGCCGCCCTCCAACAAGCTGAACAACATCAACGTGGATTGCCGCAGTGACACCGGCCCGCCGTCCTATTTGGACCCGGGAGTCACAACTAAATTTGTTCGAAGGTGCCGAGGTCACCTTTTTTTGCAGACGGAGGGTAAGTTAGTATATAAGCAGAAGATTTGGTTTCTTTCTTCAAACTTGTGGTTTACGACATGGCTCCTTCGGAACTGGAAGCAGTCGCCATTCAGGTCACCCGATTGGCACAACAAAAAGGCCACGTGGTGGCTCGGGAAATACGCCAACTTCTTCAAGAAGCCGGCCAACCCGAACGTCGTTGGAAAGATGTGGTGGACCTGTTGCGGGAATCCTTGAACTACCGCCAAGGCCGCTATCATTATATTCCTTCGGTAAGCGATAACCTTCAGGATCAGCAGCAAAAACAAAAACAGGTCCAGGAGGTCATCCGAAAGCTACTCCAAGACCAGGGAGATCAGGAAGGGGATGAGGAACGCCGGCAGGAACCCCGGTTCCCAATCGTCCAAAACGTGAAGGTAAAGACCGAAGACAACCAGGAATTTTCAGTCTTGACCCGAGATCTCTCGCCAACCGGAATCCGCTTGGTTTCCGGACGAAGTTTGCTGGGACGAAAACTAAATTTGATATTGCCCA
>CAZPPD010001187.1:0-1628 GCA_964588185.1 uncultured Alcaligenaceae bacterium
CATATCGGAAATACCGTGGTCTTGTGAAAAATCCTGTTGGATGGCCCGAGGACTAAGCTTGCTCAAATCCTCTCCCACCTCCATGGGATTCTCGATTGAGATTGCCGGTAACAACGTTTTCTCTTTGGCGATTGGAAAGAGGCCGGGGACCACCGGAATCTCTTTCTCGGATGATTTGTTTGGTACCTTTTCATGCGAATTTTTTATTTCCTTGGTTTCAAACGGCGGTTCGGCAACGTTAGTTCCCCTGGAATTGTTTTTAGTTTCACCAACTGTTTGATCGGATGGCGGAGATGATCTTAGGTTTGTTTCCGAAAAAATTGCATCGACAACTTGTGAAGCTATAGGCGGACCCAGAAGTTGTATGGGGGCGGATTGTGAAGCAGGAAGTGGCCGCTGTGAACCTTGAGGAGGTAATTTTATTCTTTGTTCCAATTGAGGTTGGAAGGCAAGGGGCAACGGTTGCGGATTTTGATCAGGCGAATCCTGATTGTTTAATCTTTGTGGCGGGGGGTTATGGTTTTTGGGGCCGCCGGAGGGTGGTTTTGTTTCCTGTGGACTTTTGTGTTCCTTTTGATCCAAGGAGCAATGCCTTTGTTTTTCCGGACACCCGGTACCATTTAAACAGAGTCTTTCCTCCAAAACTTCCAGTTGCAGGAAGACCTTGGGCCTTGTGATTCGCGTTGCCATATCTTGTTCCGTAAAAAATGCTATGCCGAAATGAAGCAGCCACTAATTAGTGGCATAACTTGTTGTTGTGTTACAGAAAATTCATCCTTTTTTGCAAAGGAACACTCCAAGACAAACCTTGCCAATTGAATAAACGTAGCCACATGGATTTTTTAAACCGCGTTTTCTAAAATTCCGGGAAAAATTTATCCTGGTGGCTCATCCTATTTCAAATTTCGACACCAGGTACTTAGTCCTTCAATTAAGGATGCAATTTCATCCAAAGAACTTGGGGGGTTAGTGAAAGGCCTTTTCCCCTGGATTTAAAGAAATCGAGAAATCCAATTAGGAATCGAAATCAAGTAAGTCATCATTCAGGTGAGGAAACCATCAAAATGAAAAGGGATAAGATTCAAGAATTGTTCTTCGACTCGAGTTCCGACCAACGGGCGTAAAGTTGCTCTACTGTATTTTGGGCTTCCTCGAGTTCACGACAAGCTTCTGCCAAGACAACATGATCTGCGTTTGCGGACTTTTCCACTTCGGACTCCCAATGGGCAACCAGTTCTTCTGCGGCTAGGATAGCCTCTTCCATCCCCTCCAGTTCCTTGCGTTCTTTGTAGGTCAGCTTGCGCTTGGAGGAAGCAGTGGCTGCTGCGGGTTTCATTTCTTGAGATCTGGAACTTCGATTTTCGGACTTCTTTGGCTTGGTAGCCCGTTCATAGGCTTTCAACCACTGGTTAACACTTCCGTAAAGAGCTGCACCCCCTCGACCATCCAGCCCAATATATTCCGTGCACAGTCGGTCCATCAATTCCCGGTCGTGACTAATCAACACCAACGCTCCCGGGAACTCTGCCAAACTGGTTTCAAGCACCTCCAGAGTGGGAATGTCCAGGTGATTGGTCGGCTGATCCAGGTAAAGAAGATCTGCGGGTTGGGGCATTAGTTGGGCAATG
>CAZPPD010001188.1:0-1625 GCA_964588185.1 uncultured Alcaligenaceae bacterium
TTTGGTAGGAAATTAGTTAGAGGGTGGGCTATTTCCATTCCTTATACTATCTTTCCAAAATTGACCGGTCAAGAGATTAACATCCGAGAAAATGACTAATTTGGATCCACTTCCGGCGGCATACTTCATAAAAATTATTCCCTCCTTAGACCATTAACCCAACCGAGGTAGTTGATTCTTACTTCAACAATCAAAAATCAACAATCGCCAATAATCAATCATTCCCTCAGCGTTTCATTCCCACGTATAGTATACATAAGACCATATTCTCTCGGGAGGTCGGTAGTTTGGCTGAAAGCTATGTATTTTGGAATCTAGGCGAGCGAGCATGCTTCAGACCAATAGGTAGGACACAAACCCAAAATTTTATGGAACCCCGTTTTTCCCTTGCCTCCTAATCCCAGATCCAATTAAGTTATATTCATACCTTTCCCAAACTTATTACCATTTACTCATCCCAATTTTCTTTGGGGAGACAGGTATTCCATCCGAGGAGTCCGATGATGGAGAAAAAACGATCCGGTTTTACTTTGATTGAACTATTGGTTGTCATTGCAATCATCGCCATTTTAATAGCACTCCTTCTTCCGGCGGTGCAAAAAGTTCGGGAAGCAGCGGCTCGATTGCAGTGCCAGAATAATCTCAAGCAAATTGCTTTGGCTTTGCATGCCCACCACGAAGAACACAATCATTTTCCTCATGGGACCTACAATCTGATTGACCAAACCTTCCACACCCCGCCTCCCTACAACGATTTCCAAGACCGGCGTTGTTGGTTTCATGACATCTTGCCTTACATGGATCAGGTGGCTCTCTACAAGGACTTCGACAAATTTATGGAGACCAACAAGAGTGCACTAGCTTATCCAAAATTGGCTTCGATTGTTCCGCCGTTCATGTGTCCCTTGGATCCTTTGCAGCCAAAGATCAAGGCTTTTTGGGGCGGCATCGGCAATCCCGAACCGCATCCAACCCAAGGATTTCATGGCAACTATGTGGGCTGTGCCGGCAGCGATTATTTCAATCCGGGTGGCCCGCAAAACAGTGACAATCTGGGCGGAATACTATTTGCCGTTTCGGAAGTAAAACTCACTCCCTCGCATATGAAAGACGGTGCTTCGCAAACCGCACTCTTATCGGAGATTATTTTGACCCGGGATGATGAGGCGCATGATATTCGCGGTCGCTATTACAATCCGGCTCACGGCGGAGTGCTGTTCAGCACGCGGGTTACTCCAAATACCCTTGTGCCCGATCAGTTCAATTGGTGCAATCCGGACGGCAATGACTTGGCTCCGTGTGTGTGGACCGATACTAATATGTTCGTTTCCGCTCGCAGTTACCATGAAGGAGGAGTCAATCTCGCTCTGGCAGATGGCTCGGTTCGGTTCATCTTCGACTCGATTGATCCAGATACTTATCGGAGCTTGGGTAGCCGGAATGGCAGAGACCTTGTCGGCGATTTTTAAGAAAGCAGTGCAGTGAAAAAATATAACCTACCGGTTCTATTCCTCCTCTCTTTGGTATTTGGTTGCCAGGATGAGGGACCGCCAACCTATTCCGTTTCCGGGACGGTTAAATGGGACAAAAAACAGTTACCCGATGGCCAAATCGTGTTTGAATCA
>CAZPPD010001189.1:0-1624 GCA_964588185.1 uncultured Alcaligenaceae bacterium
AAATTGCTGTGCTTCGACAGTGGGTAGAAACCTGAGCCTAGTTTGACAAACTCATCTCCAATGTTGTTCTCCCGGAAATCCAAACGCAAGTAAAAAGGTGGCCGCCGGTGGCTGCCTTGGCCTATTCTCCAAATGGAAAGTGGTTGTTCGCCGGCACCTATAACCAAGTTCAGATCATCCAACCGGATTCAGGAAAGCTTCAGGGAACCTATGATTTGCCGGAGCCGGCGACTGCACTAGCGGTCAATTCTGCGGGAACGGAGCTTGCCGTTGCCGCCGGGGTGTCGGGTACCGATTCTTCGCTTTTCTTGTATTCCATCTCACCCTCCGGAAATTTGGAGAAACCTTTAGTTATCCAACCGGCTCATGAAGACCTTGTCCAGAGCCTCCATTACAGCAAGGACGGCAACACACTGGTGACTTGCGGATACGATCGCCGGGTCAAAATCTGGGAGGCAAACTCCGGAAAAAAACTGCAAATGCTCAAGGAGCACAGCGATTCCGTGTATTCCTTGGATTTCCATCCGGGGGGAACCTTGATGGCAACCGGGGCGGCGGACCGCGCGGTCAAAGTATGGGGGACCAACCCGATTAAATTACGCTATACCCTGGGGGAATCTACAGACTGGGTTTATGCCGTGGCCTGGAGTCCTGACGGAAAGCATATTGCCGCAGGTGGAGTGGACAAAAGAATTCGCGTGTGGCGGGCAAATAGAAACCAGGGAAATATCGTTCATTCGGTATTCGCCCACCAGGCTCCTATCACTCACTTAGCTTATTCGCCGGATGGGAAGATATTATACTCGGTAAGCGAAGACCGGACTTTCAAAGCGTGGGATTCTTATCGAATGGTGGAGAAGAAAGTTTTCGCCCAGCAACCGGAAGCGATTTATTCCTTCGCCTTTCATCCACAAAAAGCACAGCTAGCTCTCGGGCGATTTGATGGCACCTTGTTGTTACTGGATGCCAACACCGGCAAGGTCCAATCTCAACCAATACCTGCGAAGCCAAAACCACCACAGGTTAATTCCATTTCTCCCCAGCATGGACCACGAGGCAAAAAGGTAAACCTGACATTTACCGGTAAGAATTTGCGAGGCACCATCGTTAAATCCAATCAGCCTGGCTTAAAAGTGAAAATAGCTTCGCAAAAATCGTCGAAAATAATGAACGCCATTGTTTTATTTCCCGCGAATACGTCCCCGGGTGAGTATCAACTCTGGTTGGAAAACTCTGCCGGCAAGTCGAAGCCAAGGACTTTTACTGTTGATGTGTCCTCCGCAAAAAGCGAAATGGAACCAAACAATTCTCCCGGTAATGGGCAGCCAATGTAGTTGCCCGCTACGATTACCGGAGTCATTCAGAAAGCCGGGGATGTCGATTTTGTTCGCTTTCAGGCAAAAAGGGAACAGCAGCTAGGAGTTCAAGTGATCGTTGCCAAAAATAAAAGCAAAGCCACTATGATTCCCGTTTTGGAATTGGTTGCCGGCAATGGAAAACTTCTGGCGCATAGCGAACAGGGGTACCTCGGCTTCCAATTTCAATCAGATGGTACTTACTCGCTTGGCATCCGCGACCGTGACTTTGGCGGCAACGGGTCCATGAAATACCGGCTTCAACTTGG
>CAZPPD010001190.1:0-1623 GCA_964588185.1 uncultured Alcaligenaceae bacterium
ACACAGGACTGACTTCCTGCCGAACGGTCGACGATTTTGGGCAACCACAGCATCGCTTTGGACCAAACCGGCATTTTCTCGCCGTGGCGAATGGATTTCTTATAGCCGAAGTAGGCTCCTTTGCGGACCTTATAGATGGGAGTTTGCGGAATCCCATTGCCTTCGTTGTCACCTACGGTGATAAGCCCATCAGGGCTGATTGCCATTCCGTTTGGTTCTCTTAAACCGCGAGCGACCACTTCCAACTTGGTCCCATCCGGGGTCAATTTCATGACACAACAATTTTCACCGCGTAAAGAAGCCAGATAATGACCGGAACGGCAATAATAGAAATTGCCCTCGGCGTCGGTTTCCAGATCCATGACAAACTCGTGACGCTGCGGGGTCAGTCCGGCGTCATTGTTGAAGTTCTCATAGAAATCCGCTTCCCCATCCTGATTGAAATCATGCAGACGAGTTACTTGATCCCGGCCGGCGGTGTAGATGACCCCGTCAACGATTTTCAATCCAAGCGGTTGTTGCAGACCGGCCGCATAACGTCTCCAGGTTACCGATTCCAAGTCTTTGTCCAAACCGGAAACAATCCAAACATCTCCTTCCCAGGTACTCAGGGCTGCCCGTCCGTCTTCGAAAAAGTCTAATGCACCAAAGCGGAATTTTACTCCCCACGGATTATCTTTGGGTTCCGGAATGTTGTCCACAACATAGGCTTTTTTCTCGGCGCCCAACTCGCCCTTTGATTTCAGGACCTGCGGCCAGCGTTGCGGGCCGCCTTTCGTGTAGGCTTTCAGGTCTTTCGGACTGGCCACCTTTAAGTCGGCAAAAATCTTCTCCTTGCCATTGGGAACCCTGGCAATCAGGAGTTGGAATTTGGTTATATCTGTTCGGGCGGGGAATTTCAGAAAGATTTTGCCATCGGCAACTTCGAAGGTAGATCCTTTCGGTGCCCCAACCGTTCGGGCTAAAATATGACCGCCTTTCACCTGCAAAGCGGCAATACTGCCCTCTGCCGGTTCGGATCGATGTCGAAAGTTGTTATCTCCCGCATTGCTAATTCCGCCATTGGACCCTTCCTCTTCGCAGACCAGTAAACCCAACGGTTCAGCAGTGCAACCGAAGTGGAAATTGCGGACGATGGCAACGACGCTGTCTTGAGTTTCTGCAGAGGGCATTTCCAATATGGGGCAGTCGTCAACGGTGTAAGAAAGAATAACTTTTCTTCCGTGCAAATACATGCCCTTGAATTTGGCCCATTGCTTGGGCAGGGGGCCTTCTTTGGGGTGCCGCGGATCTTCCCAAAGTCCGTCATGGCTCCAACCGGGACCGATCTTGGTAGAAAAGAGGATATCGCCGTCAATAGCCGGCCCCATATTTTTCGATGGTCCCCTCCAATTGATATAACCTCCGCTCCAAGCCGCAGCGATGCGCATATGTTCGGTATCAAAACACAGGTTAATGGAACGATCCGGATCTAACGATATAACACGGCCTCGGAATACAAAGTTCCCAAGCCTTTGCGGGGACAATACCCGGGTGCTTCCCAAGGTTCGCTCATCCGCGGCCATATGAGTCGATAATACCGGGCCATATATATCGCGAGTATTTTTTGATCCTGCATAGATT
>CAZPPD010001191.1:0-1622 GCA_964588185.1 uncultured Alcaligenaceae bacterium
GCTGCGGACCGTTTGCAGAAAATTCCGGAAAAACAAAAGGTAGAAGAAGCCCGCAAGGATTGGATTAAGCTGGAAGCGCAAAGGAAACACGTGGACTTTTTAATTTCCGCCTTGGGGGATTTTACGCTGCCGATCGGAACTCCCATGCTTTGCCGGATTGCCGAAGGAGACAACAGTCCCAACGTCAAGGGAGTAACTCTCCGGCGGCGCAAGGCGGTTTGGGCGTTGACAAATCTCGGCGAAAACCTGAAACGCTATCAGGAACTGGATGAAGAAAAGAAAGCCCAGATTGTGGAAACTCTAAAAGAGGAAATGGAAGCAAAAGGCATTCGGTCCGAATGGGCTCAACTCACCTACCAGTATTTGACCCAAAACGCCTCCTTAGGTGTGGATCAAACCTTAAATAAATGTTCTCGCGACAAAGACCGGTTCTTGCGGTCCATGGTCGCGGTAGCGCTTAATTTTTGGGATGGGCCTGAAGTAGAAGAAACCCTGGTCCGTTTGTCCAATGACAATGGTTTTGGCGAGCGTCTGGAAATCAAAGAGTAAACTCAACCTTGGATATGCTTAAAATATGGTAACAAATAAAGATGAGTCCGGTTTGGTCCAGCGCGGCTTGATCCTCTTTGCGGGGTTGGCGTTAATTGCTGGAGTCATTCTGTTTATTATATTCAGCCAACCAGGGGAAAAGAAAACGAAACCCCAAAATCTGCAAGCACATCATCTGGCCGTATTGGCAGTGTCCCCAACCAATTCCTTTCCCGGCAATTTGCCTTGGGCACCTCTCGTGCAAATCCTGGATGCTATGCCCAGCTCTAAAGGGAGAGACATCCGCTATAACGCCACCATTGCCTTGGCACGCAGGGGCAGTGAAAAATTAAACTTCGCCGTGCTGCTGGAAATGCTGGACGAAAAGAAGCAGATGTTGAACTTCCAGGAAGAAACCAAAGACGGCACTATTGTCGTCAATGAGACCAAAGCCCGTCGCACAGTTATCCTTGCCCTCAAGGCTTTCTCAGCTTGGCACAAACAAAATGAAGGGAATAAAAAGTTCGGGGCAAATAGTGCCGATTTAATAAATATAAATCGGGCGGTTGACCAACTTACCAAGAGCTCCAATCCGGTCGTCCGAACCGAGGCGGAACGGTTGCGCAAACAACTGGAAAAATCCTAAGTTCCGGAACTTCCCAGTCTTGTCGGGATTGCGCAAACGGGAATTTCTCACCAGATTATCCGTACCTGGCTTTGTTGTTAAGAAAGGTACTTGGCGGAATGAATCTACCTTTTTCCAGAATGGCAATCTGGTTAGAATCCCACCAAATTCATTGGATTAGAGTTATTTAAGTAGTTGGGTTTTCCGACTAGTCCTGCGGAAAGGGAAGAGAAAATGAGGACGCTTTTTGTCGCTATCCTTTTATGTTTATGCCACCATTCTTCAGCCTCCGCACAATCTCCTTGGGCACAAAAAATATTCTTTGGTGTTGATAAACACGATTTTGGTACTTGCCCATACGGAGCCCAATTAAAACACCGCTTCAGCATGAAAAATATCTATGCGGTGACTCTGGAAATCACCACTATCCGCAGATACTGCGGCTGTCTGACATAAAAAGCAAGCAAGA
>CAZPPD010001192.1:0-1613 GCA_964588185.1 uncultured Alcaligenaceae bacterium
CGGCCGTCGGCCACCAGTTCCTTGTCGCGTTCCTCGACAGCTTGAGAGAGGGCGTCTTTGGTGTCGCCGCCGAATAATTTGGAGAGGTCGATCTTGAGGCCGCTGATGGCACCGACGGGGGCTCCGGCGATGGCGGGCGTTTTGTGGTTGGGGAAGATGATGGCTTGCTCGGGGCAGACGCGGCTGCAGGCGGGGCAGCCCTTGCGGCATTGGTCTTGGTTTTCGACGAGGATGCGGTCTTGGTTGTCGATTCCATAGACGCCGAACAAGCAGAAGTCGATGCACTCCATGCAATTGGTGCAGCGGTCGTAGTCGATCACCGGGTACCAGCGGCGGTCGGGGGTTTTGGATAAGTCTTCCGGGCTGAAAGTCGGCAGAGTTCCATTTTTCGCCGCAGTGGTGCCGTTGACTTTGTTGATTCCCAGTTCCATAACGGCTGGCGGGCTGGCTTGGGATTGTTCTTCTTTTCGCTGGCGGCATTCCTCTGCGATGCGGCGGACCTCCTCAACGAAGGTTTCATGGGAATTGCTGTGGCGAAGGTCCACACAATAGATGTGGCGGTTAGGCACATCTAAAGCTCCAATTCCTTGAGGTTCTTCCGATTCTTCCTCTTCGTCTTCTTCGTCTTCCTCATCGGAAACCAGTTGGCTTTCCCCGTAGTGGCCCTTGATGCCGTCCCGGTCCAAAATCCAGAAAGCAGCGCGGGGATAGCTCCAAGCAAGGACCACCATATCCCCGGAGACGGATTCCAGGAACAAGCGGGCGGTATGGTTGGCATCAATGTCGTAAAGGTAAGGAACCACGGAAACCTCCAAGCCGGGTTCCATCAGCAGGGCGGCAACAATGGATTCCTCCAAAGCGCGTTTGGCGGGGTGTTTGCCTTGGGCTTGGGAAAGGACAACAGTCAAGCGGTGGCGAGCCATGGTGATTCCTATATTGAAGATTCGAGGATTACATGTGGCCTTTTAACATCCGTTGGGTTTTCTCCCAGTTCTCATCCAGGAATTGGTAATAGGCATTGACGTCCAGGGTGTCGTCGAGGTTGCCTTCTAATTCGAAGATCCAGCCTTCTCCATAGTTGTCGACGTTAATGGGCGTTGGGTCTTTCAATAATTCCGGATTAAAACGCAGCAAGGTGCCGGACATCGGGGCAAACAAATCAGATTCGGCCTTGGAGGTTTCAATGTGGCCGATTTCTTGTTTCAATTCCAACGCTGCGGGTTCATCCACGGACCATTCCAGGAAATAGACATCTTGCATAAGCCTTACGGCGTAAGCGGAAAATCCGAAGCGAAGATTCTCATCGACCGGTTTACACCACATGTGATTGTGGCAATAGCGATAGTCAGCGGGCAGTTTTGCTTCGAACTTGCCCATCATGAAAATCAGATCTTCTGCCATTCAGCCACTTTTCCCTAGGTATAGCGCACATCCTGAAATTGCGGTTCGAAGAAAGTCGGCAGCAATCGATCCACTTGGAGGAGACCTTTGCGGGTTAACTCAACCGTGCCGTTGGTCAGCGTTAGGTTTCCTTCGTTGGCCAGCCTTTGGAATCCCGCTCCGAACTCCTCGCGAATGTCAGTACCGAATTTGTTCCGGAAGTAGTCTGCTTC
>CAZPPD010001193.1:0-1612 GCA_964588185.1 uncultured Alcaligenaceae bacterium
GGATGATATTTCCAATCTTCAATGTCTCGGGGGTTTTCCGGGGCTTGGAGCCAGCCGATCTGGCCGGCGCGATTTTTGCTGCCGACAACCAAGTCGGGACCATGTTTTCCATCAATCTGCATTGGCAGGCTATACATCCATTGCGACTTCCCTTTTAGCTGAGGAAAGGCAATGGTTTTCCAGGCCTTTTCCTGTAAATATTCTTTGGTATTTTCTGGAGCCCAATGGATATAGACATTGTTGTTGCGTCCCTCGCAGGAACTTACCACATCCACCTTTTTGTCCCCATCGAGGTCTACGAAAACGGCGTCTTCGGGGGCTTTGACTTTTCCAACGGTAACAGATGGCCATCTTCGGTGCACAGCTTTGTAACCCGGGTGCAGGCAAATCCGAACTTGACCGCCTTCTTCCCACCCAGTGGCTATATCCATAAGGCCGTCGGCATTCACGTCTGCTAATCGGGCCCCATCGGCTCCTCGTGAGGAGTCATCGATTACATGGAGTTTCCAGGTTCCCGGAGTACCTTTTTCTTGAGCGTTACCCTGACCGCTATACCCAAGAACTGCAGCAGGGGTTAATGAGAGTGAAATCAGTAAGCAATAACGGTTCATAGCATCCTAATCCATCTTGGGAAAAAGTTTTCCCAGCTTTACCCAATCTTGGAGACTCCGCCTACGGAAGCAAATTGTGATTTGCCATGACTGCTTTCCAGGGGCGGAGTTCGTATTTCACAAAGACTCCGTTTTTGTTGAACGGATCATTCTGAACGAGTGCCTCTGCCTCTTCAGCGGTCGGCGCTTCATAAATGATCAGGGCACCACTATCATCGGTAAAGGGCCCACATGCCACCAGCTTGTCCTTTTCCAAAAGGGATGTCAGGTATTCCCGATGAGTGGGACGAATTTCGGCGATTTTGTCTTTATCTTGGGTGTATTCAATAATGGCAGCGAAAATCATCTTTCTTCCTCTGTAATTTGGAAAGCCTTACTTTTTCCTCAGGTTAACAAACTGTTGGTAGATTTGAGCAACATTCCCGCTTTCCGTGTTGCCACGATGAACCAGAACTCCATAGCGGAGACGTAGTGTCTCATCTTTTTGCAGACGAACTTCCTCCTTGACACCTTTGGCTCCCGGGAAACGCGACCGTTGCCGTCCGAAGGGATTGGCTCCCATTAATCCATACCCCCTACTATGCCAGCAAGCCGGAGAAATATTCTTTGGATCATCAAAGATTGCGATGCCTACTTCCTTGCCGTCAATCTTGCCAAAGTAATCACACCACTCGGACCGTCTTCCCCAACAATTCCTTTCTCCTGTTTTTCCTTGGGCATTCTTAATGGTGCCGCCGTGACGCTCGTTGATTTGGTCGTTTACACGAACTGCCATGGAGCCCTCTTTAGTGTCGCCAAAGATAACCGGAACCACAGTCGCGTGGAGAGCAATATCAATGACAAACAAACAGGCTTGCCCCAGATTGTACATCGTGATGGTACGGTCTTCGTCGAGGATCTTTCTTCCGTCTGCAGTCTTACACTCATTCTTAGTTAAGCTGCTCGCCCAATTCTTCCCTTTCGGTCCAGGCTTTACTTTGAAGCAAACACTATTGAAATGC
>CAZPPD010001194.1:0-1604 GCA_964588185.1 uncultured Alcaligenaceae bacterium
AAAACCTTTTACATCATCCCCCAATTATATGCCTTAAATACCGGAGGTCCCTTTGAATATTCCTTCGAGATCACGGGCATTGAAATTGGAAAAACCTTGTTGAAAAAAGATGATAGCTTAACCAACAACGATCCCCCTTACAAAAAGAATTTTGTCAACCGACAACATCATAAGGTTTATCCAATAAAGATGACCGCTGGAAAATATTATGTCATTGACATGATGCGCCGAGGAGGCGGCTTTGGCGGGCTGGACGCCTACTTGTATCTGAATGGTCCGGATGGGAAAACTAAGACCCAAAATGACGATGGGGGAAAAGGATTGAATTCGCGAATCGTGTTCGGCCCCGAGAAAACCGGCACCTATGAAATAATCGCCACCGGTTTGGGTAACGCACTGGGAGATTTCACTCTCCAAGTCAGGGAATCAAAATAACTGTCGACTAATATTAAATTCCAATCCAGGTTTCCGCTCTATTAAAAGGGCGAAACCTGGATTTTTTTGTAGGTTCCGCGATAAGAGGTAGCGATGGCCCTTAGCTGTGCCTCGTTCTGCAATTCTTCCGGAGTGGGCGGCAATCCCCGGCGACGTTTGGCCATTACCTTGTCATAGAATTCCTTGGTGACGTTGTTCAAGCTTTTCCCTTTGGCTTCCCAGGCGTCAATCAAATCCTTGGCGGGATCTTCCTGTACATGCAATTGAATGGTGTTGATCTTGGGGTGATTTCTCCCCCAATCCAGGCTATCGATGAATTCCTTGGTTTTTGGCGGGATAATACCGTCGGTCATAAAGAAGATCACATCGGGCCGAGGCTTGAAATTGGCGGCCCGCACGAAGGCCGGGCCCGGACGGGTATTTCCGTTTGCTTCCAATCCCTTTATCCAGGGAATCAGTTCCGCTGCCTCATCGCCTCCTTTTCGCCAGTCCCCTTTACCTGGCATGGTGGTTATGTCACTGCTGTAGAACATGACATTAACGTGAGCTTTTTGGTTTAAATCATTTAATGTGCGCAGCAGTTCTTCTTTGAGATAATCGATAGCGTATTTGAATTCTTTTTTCCCGGTGACCGAATTGATTTTGTAATAGCCGGATTTCATGCTGCCGGAGCGATCGGCAATAATGCAGAATCGATTGCCCTCCCCTTTGGTCCCCATGAACTCCAGTTGGTATAACGCTCCTGTGATTCGCGACCCGGTTTTAACCGGATTCTTTCCGGGAGTGGGCGCGTTAAAGGGGTCCTCTTCCGGAGGTTTCTTGTTGGTATGTTTCGAGCCTATGTCATTTCCCTTCTCTGGTGGTTGATCCTGATCTTTATCTTTCACTGAATTCGGATCTTGATCTCGCCCATCGGATTTTGAAGAAAGTTGGTCCGGATCATTCTGATCGTCTTTAGCCGAAGCAATTTGGTTATTACTCGAACCGTAATAATTAAGAACAGCCCAGGCACCGGTTCCAAGCACAATCAAAAGGAGTATTGCCAAGCCCCCAATAACCAATCCCAGCCGATTCCCCGAACCCGAAGACGTATTGCCTTGCGGATACATTCCCGGTTGAGGAGAAGTCTGGTGGTCCCCGGAGGCCGGGTTTGCAGGAGAAATGGCCCG
>CAZPPD010001195.1:0-1587 GCA_964588185.1 uncultured Alcaligenaceae bacterium
CCGAATAAATGGTCCGATTGTCAGCTCGGTCAAGATAGCGAACATCACAAGTTGACAGTCTCCTCACATTCAAGCCTCGGCACATATACCGGAAAGTTCCATTTCCCCGGCTGCCGCAGCCAATGAGGGCCCCTCCAAAAGTATCGCTCGGGGCTACATGACCTCGTCCACCTAAAACATGGCGCGGAACGATCAACGGCCCAACGGGCGCTGCCGCTGCGGCCGTCTGCACAAAACGCCGGCGAGTGATCGATTTCCTTTTGGTATTTTCCATCCTAATCTCCCTTCTTTATGCCGATAATAATATGGCTCAGCCAATGGGATTGATTATGGGTGTTGAAGCTTCTGAACGAAAGGAAAAAATGAGAATTGCCAACGGCTTGCTATCCACTCCAAAAACCTCGGTGCTAAACTTCTTACTCCATTCCTAGTATAATTACCATTAGAATTTTGGAGGCTAAGCTCTTTTCCTGGTAGCTGGATTCGCCAGAATTCACCCGAGCTAGGTCATTGAACTCCGGAATTGCTCTCCAAGTGAATTCAAAGAATTAGGGGGGAAAGTAAACCATGCGGATGGTTCTGCTGATTACAGCCTTGGTTGCATCTTCCGCACAAGGGAAAGAAACCACTTCCGCCGGGATTGATTTCTTCGAACGCAAAATCCGCCCGGTATTGGTTGAGCATTGCTATAAGTGTCATTCCTCCAGCAAAAGACCTAGAGGCGGCTTGCGGCTCGATTCTCGAAAAGGGATTGAAACCGGTGGCGACAGCGGCTCCCCGGTAGTCCACCCGAAGCAACCCGAAAAAAGCCTTTTATTGCAGGCCATACGGCATCAGGGGCTCAAGATGCCTCCGAAGCACAAGCTTCCGGATCCTGTGATTGCCGATTTCGAGACCTGGATTAGGATGGGGGCTCCGGATCCCCGCGACGGAAAGGCGAAAGTCGCCCAAGTCGCCAAGGACAAAAAGTTATGGTCACTCCAACCAATCCGATCTCCTCAGTTGCCTGCCGTCAAAAATAAGGATTGGCCGAAGTCCCGCTTGGATTACTTTGTGTTGGCCCGGCTCGAAGCAAGAGGACTCTGCCCTTCTCCCCAAGCGGACCGTCACACGTTGATCCGCCGGCTCTACTTTGATCTGCTTGGTTTACCACCGGATGCAGATGCCGTGGGAGCGTTTGTCCAGGATAAATCTTCCCACGCCTATGAAAAGTTAGTGGACACCTTGTTGGCATCTCCCAACTTCGGCGAACGCTGGGCACGTCACTGGCTCGATGTTGCTCGCTACGCCGATACCAAAGGATACGTGTTTCGGGAAGACCGCAATCTCCGCAACGCCTAC
Source organism: uncultured Alcaligenaceae bacterium (assembly GCA_964588185.1). GTDB lineage: Bacteria > Planctomycetota > Planctomycetia > Gemmatales > Gemmataceae > CAZPPD01. The sequence goes on from CAZPPD010001195.1 coordinate 1,342, forward strand.
AAATACCGGGACTGGGTGATTCAATCCATCAATGAGGATTTGCCATTCGACCGGTTCGTATTGAAACAACTAGCGGCCGATTGTTTGCCAAAGGGAAAGCGATCTCGCGAAGCCCTTGGGTTTCTGACGCTGGGCCGCCGTTTCCTGAATAACAAACACGATATCATCGATGATCGCATTGATGTTGTTACGCGAGGGATCCTCGGACTAACAGTCACCTGCGCTCGCTGCCACAATCATAAGTAC
>CAZPPD010001196.1:0-1587 GCA_964588185.1 uncultured Alcaligenaceae bacterium
GCTTCCGCCCTGACCAGTTTCTCAACTTCCCTTCGCGTGGGTACCCGCCCAATCTTCCGTAAGCTTGGGTATATCAAGAATGTTCTTCATGTAGTTCTCTTGAGGAAGGATTTCATAATCCACCCAGTCTTTTATCCATCCTAATGGATTTAGATGCCAACTTCTACTTTGGGGATTCAGAAATTGTCACCGAATTTATGATGGCATCTTCCTTGGGATGATCATTGCGATCCGTGGGAATATCCCCTAATGCTCGCACCGTAGCCATCGATTCTTCATCAGCCACTTTTCCGAACACGGTGTATTTGTGGTCGAGACTCGGGTGTTTCTCCAAGCAAATAAAGAACTGCGATCCGGCAGAATTCGGGTCGGTCGCTCGCGCCATGGATAATATTCCCGGTTCATGAGGAATGTCGTTGAATTCCGCTTTGACCTTGTACCCGGCATCCCCAGTCCCGGTTCCTTCGGGACAGCCGCCTTGAATCATAAAGCCTTTGATAATTCGGTGGAAGTTTAGACCATTGTAAAAGCCAATCTTGGACAGGGCCAAGAAGTTCTTTACGTGCCCGGGGGCTTTGTCCGGGAAAAAGACAAGGCGGATGGGACCTTTGCTGGTGTCCATTTCCGCCGTGTAAATCTTGCTATCGAGGTCGAATGTTGTTTGAGCTTCATCAACTTCGGCTTTGCGATCTGCCACTGGGTTACTCCCTTCACTCAGAGGAGGCCGGGAGTTGAAACCACCCGGCATTAGGATTTTTTGACCACTTTTTCCTTGGCAACCTCTTCGACCTGAATGGTGATTTGTTGAATGACCACCGGGGAACGCGGTTGACTCAAAAGAGCATCCGCTTTGGGCTGCGAATGAATTGTACGCGCAACGTCCAGTCCCTTGGTGATTTTGCCGAATAGAGTGTATTGGCCATCCACTTGAGGAGCCTTATTTAAACTAATGTAGAACTTACAGGCAGCAGTTTCCACCTCTGTAAAATGGCTGGCCCCAACCGACCCGGGTTCGTGGGAAACTTTGTCGGTAATTTCCGGCTTTAGCCAGTAGCCGATGTGACCATAGCCATCCAAACCGCCCTTGGGACAACCGCCTTCAATGTATTCCCAATACTGATCGTCCTCTCCGGGTAATTCCTGCTTGAAGGTGCGGTCAAAGGAAAGGCCATTGTAGTAACCAGCCTTGGCCAAGGCGACAAAATTGCGGACATGATTCGGAGCAATCTCCGGCCATAACTCCATCACCATGTTTCCTTTGGCTGTTTTAATGATCGCGGTGTACTTCAGTTTGTTGCCGGTCTCGGAAATAAACCGAATCTGGTCCCACAATCCTTTCTCGCCTTCCTTGCCAACCACTTTCTCATAGATCTTGTAGACCCGCTTTCCGGCGATGGTTTTTTCGGGCGGCTGGCGAAGGTTTTCATTTGGGCGTTCTAGAATGGTTGCCATTTCATACGGCTGATGAAGGTTAGGATCCAAAGGAACCATGTGGAGTCCTGCAGGATTCACAGGAGTCTCGGGCACCACATGCGGCGGAGTTTTCACTTTTTTCTTGGCGACTTCGTCTTCAACCGGAGTCTTCTT
>CAZPPD010001197.1:0-1582 GCA_964588185.1 uncultured Alcaligenaceae bacterium
GAACCGTCTCTTCCAAGAAATGGAATACCACGACCGTCAAGCCTCTCTCCGAGCCCGGGATTTTGCCCTTCATCCCGATAAGTTCTGCTTCTCCGATCAGGAATATCTTTCCCATGAATCCTGGATTATGCCCTCAATTCGTCAGCTGGGAAAGTTGGCGGGGAAACAGATATTAGATTTCGGCTGTGGTCATGGTATGGCCGCTGTAGTATTGGCTCGGCAAGGAGCGAAGGTCACCGCCATGGATTTGTCGCCCGGCTATCTTACTGAAGCGAAAAAACGGGCCGAAGCAAACAAGGTCGCTTTAGATTTAGTTCAAGGCAATGGGGAATTCCTTCCCTTTGCAGATAACAGCTTTGATGCCGTGTGGGGAAACGCGATACTTCATCATTTGGATGTGCAAAAAGCCGGAGAGGAGATCCATCGGGTTCTTTTAAGCGGTGGAACTGCTGTTTTCTGTGAGCCTTGGGGAGAAAACCCGGCGTTAAATTGGGTGCGAAATCATTTGCCTTACGCTGAAAAAGATCGAACCCCGGATGAACAACCTTTACAACAAAAACAAATCCAGTGTTTACGAGAGATATTTTCTTTGGTCCAACTGCAACCATTCCAGCTTATATCCATGGCCCGGGCTTTTCTCCCGGGCAAGAAAATGAAATGTCAACTCCAACGCTGGGATGATTATTTGTTTCGGGCTTTTCCAAGTCTTAGTCGTTTTTGCCGGTATATGGTGATTACCCTGAAGAAATGATACGATACCATCCAATCATTCCGGGGAAAAAGCTATGAAAGTGAAAAAGGAAACTTCAAGCCACATCCAGCAAGGATTAACCTCCGGGTCACCACCTATTCCCAAGCTACGTCCTTCGCAGGTTCCCACTTCCGGCCTGGAACTATCCTGGCCGAGAAATGCCCAGTTTGCATTGGGGATACTGTTGTGTTTTGTGATTGTTTTGTTGACGATTCACGCTTCTCTGATCTCCGGTTTCGGTTTGCAGCCTTCCACATTGAAAACAGGTAAGTCTAATTTCCGCTTGGACATCAACAAGGCTACCGCCGCCGAGTTAATGCAACTTCCGGACGTCGGTCCGAAAACAGCGGAAATGATTATCCGTTATCGGAAGACGAACGGGAATTTCCAGAAGCTTGAAGATCTGACCACCATAAAAGGCCTAGGCCCAAAAACGGTTGAAGGCTTAAGGGATTTCATTGTTATCAATGGCAAGATTCCCCAAGGGTTTAATTTGCCCCCGATATTTGCCAAAGAGGCTCCTTCGCCCAAATTAAATTATGATCACCGCGCGAAAACCAACACCGAAAAGCGTATCAATATAAATACCGCCGGCAAAACTGAGCTGATGAAATTGAAAGGCATCGGAATTACCCTTGCCCAAAGAATAATTGAAGAGCGAGAAAAGGAATTGTTTTCCTCGGTCGAAGATTTACAGCGGGTTTACCGGATTGGGCCGAAGACGGTGGCAAGGCTTAAACCCTACATTACTGTGGGAGATTAAGGGACCGGGGATTTGTTGGGGCCGAATGCTGTCGTCTTTGTTTTGAATTTGGCTGATAGCAATAAACC
>CAZPPD010001198.1:0-1580 GCA_964588185.1 uncultured Alcaligenaceae bacterium
AAACAATCCCCGATCCAGCAAAAGACCTGAAATTAAATCTCAGCAACACATTATCCAGTGAGATTTTGTCCAACGAACAAGTTTGGGGGATCGCACTGGCATCGGTTTATTACATCCGGGATTCGGAATTGCGGGATGCGGTACTTGCCGATGCAAAGGCGGCTGAATTGAACGAGGCGGTATTTCATGATGCTATAACTTCCGCATCATTGATGGGGATGAACACCGTTTACTATCGCTGGCGGCATTTGGTGGGCAAAGAGACCTACTCCCAGAAGCCCGCCCGTCTGCGTATGCAGGGGATGTTGAAGCCACAAACCAGCAAAGCGGATTTTGAATTGTTCAGCATGGCAGTAGCTGCTCTGGCTGGCTGTGAAGCCTGCATCAAATCTCACGAAGCAACCATTTTGCAGCACGGACTTTCCGAAGACCATGTCCATGAGGCGGTCCGCATTGCCGCGGCTTTACAGGGAGTGGCAGTTGCGTTGAATTGCCGGACGTGAGTAGAAACCCGATGGGGCGGTTTAAATTCTCCCTACCCAGAGGCCCTTTCGAAACTATCCGCCCCTTCGCTCTGCTAATTTCCAACACAAATCAAATGATTATTGGTCCGGAAATATAAACAGCCATTGGCAATGGCGGGTGTTCCTTGGGTGCCTTCGCCGAGAGAGTTTCTCGCCAATCCCCTGAAAGTGTCTGATCCTGCCAAGACAAACACCTCCCCGTTGGTAGAAGTACAAAAGATATTCTTGCCATCGGATACCGGGGAGGAATAAAATTCTCCGTCCAGGCGTTCATTCCAGATCACCTTGCCAGTTTTTCCATCCAAACAGTTGGCCACTCCCTTTTCTGTGCACAAAAAGACCAGGTTTCCTAATACCAGCGGTGTCGGCAAATACGAAACCGTTTTTTCCACGCGCCAGATTTCTTTCGGTTCCGTTCCGGCAGCCGAATCGCCGGGACGCACCGCAACGAAATGTTTTTGTGCGGTTACAAATCCACAAGTTCCCAAAACCAGGTTGCCGACCCGGACGGGAGAGGCGATCGCCCGCTCCTTTTTCTTTGGTTCGAAGATGGATAATTCCCAAAGGACTTTGCCGGAATCCGGGTCCACTGAGGTCATACCATGCTGCCAGTTGGTGAAGATAATCTGATCGGAGCCTTGTTCGGATTTGTAGACCAATGGGGTTGAGTAAGTGGCGTTACCGCTTTTGCGGGGGATTTCCCAGCGGATCTTCCCTGTCTTTCGATCCAAAGCCAGCAACGATCCGGTTTTGTCCTGATCATTTGCCAAGATCAATAAATCCTTGTGGAGAATGGGGGATACACCAAAACCATGGTTGCCACGATAACTCCCTAAATCTTTCTGCCAAACGTCTTTGCCCTCGTGATCCAAAGCCATGATGGTCAGTTGCTTTGGCGTAGCCCAGCAAACGTATACGCGCTCTTCATCCACGGTCGGAGTCGAAGTGGCCGGACTGTTGCGGCGATGCATGCGATACTTAGTGGAGTCAAACTCGCGTTGCCAAAGTTTTTCGCCGTTCTTGGCATCAAAGCACAACACTATCCGAGTTCCCTTT
>CAZPPD010001199.1:0-1576 GCA_964588185.1 uncultured Alcaligenaceae bacterium
CGCCAAAAAATGCCTTCTTGCGCGCGGCCGAGTTGCTTGGCAAAGCCGCCAAGCCTGGAATCTTGGCAGGGAGCCGAGTAGTTGAATGCGAGGGTGTACCGGAATTAGTGGCTGTGTCCGAAATGTTAGGGGCCCCGGTTTTCTCCGAGTGTGCTACCTCCCACGGACGCTTACCCATGCCGGCGGATCATCCACTTTACGCAGGCCTGCTTCCCTTGTGGACACCTCAACTCCGGGAGCGACTCGCGGAGTTTGATGTTCTCCTGGTAGTGGGAATAAATGTCTTTCGTCAATACATTTTCCAGGAATCCGACTCCCCCCTTTCGCCTCATACGAAACTTATTCAACTCGACAACGACCCTTGGCAGGTGGGAAAGAATTATCCCGTCGAAGTGGGGCTGGTAGGAAATCCCAAATGTGGTTTGGCGGAGCTTGGTGAGATGGTTGGACCTCAACTTAAGGAAGGTCAAAAGAAAAAGGCGAAATCCCAGTATCAACTTCATTTGCAACGCCGTAAATCCGAACAGCAGGAGCTACGAAGTCAAATCGAACAACAATTTAATCATCGACCGATGTCTCCCCTGGTAATGATGTCGGCTCTGGCAAAGGTGTTGCCGGATAATGCCGTCGTAGTGGAGGAAGCTGCTACTTCACACTTAAATCTCCTGGAAAGGCTGGGAGTTCTGAAAGATCCAACGGGCCACTTCGGCCATCGGGGCTGGGCTTTGGGTTGGGGTTTGGGTTGTGCTCTGGGAGTCAAACTAGCCTGGCCGGACCGTTCGGTGATTTCCCTTTTGGGAGACGGGGCTGCCTTATATGGCATCCAAGGATTATGGTCTGCCGCCCACCACAACATTCCCGTAACCTTTATTATCTGTAACAATTCCGAATACCAGATCCTCAAAGTCTGCGGCAATGTCTTATCCCTGCCGAACCTGTCCGGACCAAAAGCAGAAGGGATGAACCTTTCTCAACCAAAAGTCGATTTTGTAGGCCTGGCAAAATCCTTTGGAATGGATGCCAAGCGTTGTGAAAGTCCGGAGATGTTGGCTGATCTGGTGCACCAATCCTTGGCAAGGGAAACGCCATTGTTAATTGATGTGCCTCTTTCCCAAGAGGTTTCTTGGAAATAATAACAAATCCGGGACGAAAACTTGTCTGGCTAGAACCGCCTTCTATAGATGAGTTAGTTATCATTTTTAGGAATCGGTTTAGCGAGAAGAGGACAAGCAACAATGAGTCCCCAATCAAATATAAAAGGCAACTTCGTCATTTTTGGCGGTACCGGAGGGATTGGCTCGGAGCTGAGCCGGCGGTTAAGCAAGCAGGGATGCCGGTTGGTGGTGTCTGCTCGAGACCCCGAAAAAACCCATCAGTTTTGTAATGAGATCGAAGCAAAACCATTTCTCCTGGATGCAAAAAATCCCGACGAAGTTAAAAATTGCATTGAATTTGCCTTAGAAGAGTTCGGTCAGATTCACGGAGTGGCAAATTGCGTCGGTTCTTTGCTGTTGAAACCTGCCCATATCACCTCGACCGAGGAATGGGACGATACAATTGCCACGAACTTGACCTC
>CAZPPD010001200.1:0-1572 GCA_964588185.1 uncultured Alcaligenaceae bacterium
AGTTGCGGTATCGGCGGCATTGGATAATGCATCTGCATATTGCCCCGGTTCATGTGAGAATTCGGGTGCATCGGATAGCCTTGTTGTTGCTGCTGCTGGTTGGGATTTTGCCTTGGCGAAAATGCATTGACAAAAGTATTCAACTGAGGTGCTTTGGGTACTTGCGGTGGCGGCGGTCCGGGTGGATTAGCCGGTGTGGGGATCGTCACCAAAGGCACCGGCAGATATTTCATTCGCTGTTTTAGCCCGTTGTTGGCTGCCATAACCGACTGCCCGCCCGGAGGAATCTTTCCTCGGACCTGGTAAGGTTGTGGGGGAGCCGGTAAGCGCTTTTTGTTTTTCTTCTCAAACAGGATTTTCTCCGGATTTACCAGCGGATCAGGTCGATCGGCTTTTTCGGTTTTCGATGCCGGCAGAGAAGACTTTCCTTTCGGAGACTTCGGCAACGGTGGAGGTGGCGGGGGTAAAGGCGGCAACTTGACCTTGGCGACCTTCTCGGGCAAGGCAGATTTTTTGGTTTTTGGTACCGGAGTTTCTTGAGCAATTTGAGCCAAAGTCCTTTTCTGCACCGGTTCCCTGATTTCACAGTTTTCCGGAGTTTCTTTCCTTTTCCCAAACAATTTGGCCAAGACCCCTTTGGGCTTTAAGCGTTTTTTAGAAACCCGGTTATTGATTCGTGGTTTTGGAGTATTCCTCTTGGCAGTGGTGTGAGCACTCGGCCAATGTCCCTTGGGAAACCGGGTCCAGGAATTGCTTGGCGGACAAACCGGTGCACAAACTTTTTGGCAGGGTTCGCAAGCTACAGGCCCGCAGGTTTGGCCAACGGTGTTCCCGGTTTGTTGAACCACCGGACCGGTAATTGGCGGAGCCGGGAATCCTTTGGGCCGGGTGGTACGGTTGCCCCAGCGGTAGATTTTGGTAAGTTTCGCACTTTCATTTCCGGCTTCCGGCGGGGCTGTCGGATCTCCTGGTAAAGGAGGGGGATTTTCCACAGTGATACGTTCCCCGGTTTCCAAGACCTCCGCATCCAGAGCTTTGGAACCGTCGGGATTATCCCACCAATGTAACACCCGGCATTTCTGGCCGGCTTTGCCTGGTTCATTGATGGTTAATATGGGTTCGCTCGTCCCTGAAACAACCGAGTTATGCTGACCTAGCGCTACACCGACCCAAGCCAGCATCAGGAAGAGGGCACCTTTCCAGCTTGACCAAAGCATAGGAATGATCTCCTTACTCGCACGTCTATTCTCTGCCGCAAGCACCTGCTCCACGACACCCGCCAAGGGATTCGCCCCCGGACCGTTTGGAAGCGGACGGGTTGCGCTTAATATTGTCCAAATGGATATGTACGCCTAATTTTGCTTTTCCGTCTTGTTCTGTGTTATCGGCAGGAAGGAGTGTGTCGATTAAACCAATTCTCCGGATTCTCCGGAATATGAGAAAATGAGCGATATGTGATGGTTGGCCAAGGTTTTTTGGAACAACATTCGGTGCATTGTGTCCGCAATGAATTTGAGGAAATTCAGCTACCTATGTGGAAAAAAATAAAAACAAATTCTTAATATAATTCAT
>CAZPPD010001201.1:0-1564 GCA_964588185.1 uncultured Alcaligenaceae bacterium
CCATAACTGTAACCGATCTTAAAAATCGTTGACAGATTTCCAGGATCAGCTCTTCTGGATACAACACAATCGAATAGTCTCTAGATTGAAGAACCCGATTCCCATCTACCCTTTTCCGGCAGGTTTCCCACTCTTCTTGAGCCTGTTCGATGGCAGCGGTTAAATATCCTGCCAATTCCCGGGTCACTTGTTTCAACGCATGATATTTTAACTTCCGTTCCTTGCGCGTAGGGCACTTCTGGTTGATCAGAACCTTTTTTCGTTCCGCCAAATCCCGGACTTTCTCGTTCCGGGCCAATTCAAGTTCGGATAGATGTCTCTGCGGGTTATGCCGCAGGTCCCGCAATTTTCGCCAAGCTTTCCGGCAATCCTTTTCAGTGGCGGGATACTTGGGAAAAGGCAACAATAAAGTAGCCGATAACACGGCATACTTCGCTGGTACCACCCCGTAAAAATCGGCAATTAATCGATCCGTCAACTCATCATATTTTCCACCCCCAAGCCCGTGGAGAAATAAATCTCCCAGAAACATCCGAGCAAAAAGGGTATTGGTTAAAGCTCGACTACGAATCTTAAAGCCTTGTCCAGCCATTTCCTCATAAGAAGCAACAAAAGATTGCGGTTCCACCGGCAAAGCGGGCCATTGTTGATCTTCGACTCGGATTTCAAATCGTCCATTGCTTGCCCGGACGAACAACCGCTTCCGAAATGAATCGCCTATTTTCCACGCCCAAAAGGGCGCCTCCAACCACTCGCCCTCCGCTGCCAAATTGGGAACCGGATGACTTTTGCTTTTGATGCGATGCCTTTGGCGGTAAGCGATTACCGTCTCGTTGTAGAGCTGATGAAAGCGAGGTAATTCCCCCAGAAGATGGCAACAGAACCAGGCATACGCTTCGGTCCGGCAAAGATGACTCACCGGCAATTCCAAATTATGACAGCCCCATTTGCGTTCCCAAGCTCTCCGTGCTCCGGAAAATCGCTCTCCCAAAAGGGGAGTTCGCTCCGCTTGCTTGATCACATCCTGCCAAAAATCAGCCAACATCGGCAGAAATCCCCAAGCCAAACTAAGCCGTTCCGCGAAGTCTGCAAAGAAACCTTCGTCCGGAACGGTCCTTTCCTCGTAGGGCTGATTAGGACCTTCGGGAGCAAATGCTTCGGCAACTATTCTGGGTGAATCTTCTTGAATCGGCGGGAGAGGAACCTGAACCTGGGGAACGGAAAGGGAGTTGGACTTGCAGATATCATTGTCCACAATCAAATTGACCGGTGTGCAGTTTTCCAGGCGGGCAATGCGGTTTAAGGCAAAGTTCTTCATCCAAACGCCGGGGTGAAAAAGCTCCGGTTGATGTCCGGAAAGAACAAGCGACTGAGAAGGAACCTCCGGAATAGGCTCGTCGGCATTATGCAGATACTGTTTCGCAGCGCGAATTGCAGACGCTTGAGCCAAATTTCGAATTTCCTGGAAGGGACGCCCCAGAACCTCCTAAGGATATCCCGAAAGCTTTTCTCGGTTTTCCGCTACCAGAGAGGAGAGGGAGTCTAAGGGGGGTACGGCAACAAC
>CAZPPD010001202.1:0-1549 GCA_964588185.1 uncultured Alcaligenaceae bacterium
ATGCACCTGCAGCTTCGGCTGGTACGCCTGAGGAAAGAGCGACCGCTGCCAATGGGTTGGCGAATAACCGACATCGCAATTGTCCAAATCGAGCATCAGCATGGCGTTGCGGGTTCGGGCCCTGAGCTGATCGATCGGTTTGACTGGGAAGTCGGGTCGGAAGTCCATATCGCTGTTGCGCGAGTGATAGAAGTACTCGAAGTAGTTGATGATCGGGCAGTCGTACAGGTCCCGCAAAAACAGAGTCGATCCAAAACCGGAATGGCCGACGATAAGGTCCGGCTTGATATCCGGGCGAGCTTTGAGAGCTTCGAAAACCGCGTGGGTGTGCCAAATGGCATTCTCGAAGGTTCGAGAACAGTAATGGGTCTTTTCGGTGGCACCGCTCTTCACATGGTACTGGATCATTTCAATGCTGTTGATCCATTGGGGCGGTTTTTCGGAAACAAAGGTAGTTCGGAATCCCTTGTTGTTAGCTAAAAAACTGGCAATGTGTCCAAATTGGGCAGGAAAATTTTGGTGAACGAAAAGAACGTGCATCTAGTCCACTCCTGTACTCTTATAACAGGCCATCAACGGCTAAAGGAAATTATTAGAGGTAGTTTCTAATTCTCAATTTAGTAATTTGATATTGTTGAGTAATTCTTGCAACACTTTGAAGAAGTGTTGTATTTTCCCACCTATTTTTACCAGGAAACTCCAATGGCTACAAAAGGGGAACAATTCGCTGGGCTGACGGTAGCGTTGGTCACCCCATTCCGAAATGGCGATATTGATTTTACCGCATTGGATAGACTGGTTGATTGGCACATTGAGCAGGGAACCGATTGTCTGGCACCTGTGGGCACAACCGGCGAATCTCCGACACTGGATCACAAAGAACACGAGAAAGTAATTGCTCGCGTTACCGAGAAAGCCCAAGGGCGAATCAAAGTCATGGCGGGGACGGGGTCCAACAGCACCATGGAAGCAATCCGGTTGACCCAGTTTGCCAAGAATGCCGGAGCCGATGGGGCACTGATGGTTGGCCCCTATTACAATAAACCAACTCAAGAGGGCTATTACCGGCACTTTGCTGCGGTTGCCGAGGCAGTCGATATTCCGATAGTTCTTTACAATATTCCCGGTCGGACCGGGTCTAATATTGCTCCCGAAACCATTGCCCGGCTGGGTCAGCTGGGAAATATTGTTGCTGTCAAAGAAGCCACCGGGTCGATGGACCAGGCTTCCCAGATTAATGTTTTGAGTAACTTGACTATTCTTAGCGGCGATGACAGCCTTACTCTCCCGTTGATGAGCATCGGTGGAAGAGGGGTTATTTCTGTAGTCGGAAACATCATTCCCAAAGACATGAAAGCCCTCATCTCTGCATTTGAAGGCGGGAATCACCATGAGGCTCTTCAGCTTCATCGCAAACTTTTTCCATTGTGCCGGGACATGTTAGGGGCCGCCACCAACCCGATTCCCATAAAAACCGCTATGAAGCTGTTAGGCCGGGACACGGGAGAAGTCCGGTTGCCGATGTGCCCAATGGATTCGGCAGGGGATG
>CAZPPD010001203.1:0-1543 GCA_964588185.1 uncultured Alcaligenaceae bacterium
CGGAAGAAGATCAGCAAACAGTTAGTGCAGTTACCGGCATGATGTCGCCCAAACCCATATTCATTGCCGATGGCCATCACCGCTATGAGACTTCTGTTCGTTATCTGGAGGAAAAACGGGAAGCCGCAGAAGTTACCGATAGCGAAGCCCCGGCCAATTTCGTGATGATGATGTTGGTGGGGATGAGTGATCCGGGATTGGCAATATTGCCAACGCATCGACTTGTCTCCGGTATTGATAAACTTTCCTCAGAGAAAATCCAAGAAATCCTGCAACCTCATTTTGAGTGCGAGACAGTCGGAAAAGGAGAGGAAGCGGCCGGCAAAGCCTGGGAGACCATCGAAATAGACGGTGGACAAAATCTGATGGCATTTGGTTCGATCAGCGATAACAACTGGATATTAGCCCGGTTTAAAAACCCCGCTATCATGGCGGAAATTGCTTCCGGTCAAAGCGAAGCTTGGCGTGGGCTAGGTGTCAGTATTCTTCACGAATTAGTGCTTGGAAAATTATTGCCGGAGGCAACAAACAAGACTCCCACCAGCAAATATGTCCATTTGATGAATGAAGTAAATGAGGCGATGGGTAGTCAATCGTGTGATTTGGCAGTTCTGGTTCCCCCGGCTTCCATGAAGCATGTGGAAGACATCGCGGGGAACTTGGAAAAAATGCCGCCAAAATCTACTTACTTCTACCCAAAGCTATTAAGCGGTCTGGTATTTTATTCCTTGAAAACAGGTTAATTGGACTTTGAATTACCAAGACTGACAGCACTGGATTGTCCCGCTGGGGTTTGGTCCAAGTGGGTGATTTTAGACACTGATCCCGTTTAATTAAAAGGATTATTCCTTTTCTACTTCTTCACCAGATAAAAAGCGTCAATTCATCCTTGGCAATCCGTCAGGACGATATTAAGGTTGTGTAAATGGCTTAGGGTTGGACACGGGGGATGTACGGAATGACGGAAAAGGATTGGTTGGATTGCACCACACCAGGCGATTTATTAGCTTGGCTCCACGGACGGGTTAGCGATCGAAAATTGCGTTTGTTCTCCTGTGCCTGTTGCCGGTTGGTTTGGGACCAGTTGGAAGAAAAAAGTAAAAAAGCAGTGTTGGTCGCTGAGAAATATGTGGATCGGCAGGCAACTCTGCCGGAGTTACAAACCGCACGTGCTGAAGCCCAATCCATTTTTGATGAGGAGCCCACAGCTCCCAGCTTGGCTGCTGCCACGGTTGCCGGACCTTTGGACCCTGAGAAACTAATCTTAATCGCTTCTTGCACGGCAATTATCGACAACAAGTCCCCGGCAAAGGTTGCCCAGGTTTGGCTGGAACGGCGGAAACTTCAATGCGATTTCATCCGGGAGGTAATCGGCAATCCATTTAACCAACAGGAGCCGGGCGAAGAAATTCTTACCTGGGCCGATGGATTTGTTGTTCGAGTGGCCAATACCATCTACTGGGAAAATCGTTTCGACGAAATGGAGATGCTGGCCGAGGCATTGGCACAAGCCGGCTGCCAAAATGAAACCTTAATGGAACAC
>CAZPPD010001204.1:0-1540 GCA_964588185.1 uncultured Alcaligenaceae bacterium
AATTGGCATTTCTTCTACGGAATTAGGCACCATGTTGCCCGGAGTTACTTTATCTTTTCGCCGCGTGGTTCGAGGATCAATGTATCCGGATGAAACAACTTCATGTAGACAGGTGGAATGCCTTTCGGCGTTTTCGCTCGCAGAATGATCTTGCTTAATTGGGCCTGCTTAAGAAACGCCTCCGCGGACAGCTGTTTACCCTTTACGTTGGTCAAGCGATAGTCCTTTAAGCTAAATTCCGAAAACACGACTGCGGGTACCTGCACAGTGTAGGAAACGTTTTCTTTGACCGCTACACCGTTGACGTTTCGTGTCACAATTTTTGTTCTTAATTGTTGCACCAGCTTGGTGGACGCGATGACCAACACTTGTCGTTTGGAATCAACCTTATGAACGGGCATAAAGTCGAATGGTAAAACGGCCTTCGCCAGTTTACCTTCTTGAGCCAAGGCCATAGTTGTGAGGCCGAAACCGAGTAATACTGACAACATACTTAGTCGCACCATCATTAACCCCTTGAAGTATTTTTGGCTTTCAACAAAGAATTCCGATCATTCCCAACGCAGTTCCTTCTTTGTTGGATATACCAAGAAACCTAACTAACACCCGGCATATTATAGATTCAGCGATCCCAAACCTGTTATTTAATTTTCAGAAGATTAGCCAAATTGTCACCATACTTGTCGGCAACCAAAAACCATTTATTTTGTCAAGGCTCCTTGTTTTTCTGCCTTTGGTTGTTTGTTACGGGCAATTGAATTGGAAAGTATAGAAACGGCTAGACTGGTTTGATAATTTGCTCCCATTGCGGATAAAGCTCTACGAAATCGTGACCAGCTTCCATTTCCGTTTTGTTTTTCCAAAAGTTTTTCTATAAACCACTCATTTATTAATTGGTTTTCCTTTCGGTTTAATTTTGAGGCATAGAAATGGCCATATAAACTCCAGGCATCACTAATAGACTTGCCATATCTTTGCATAAACTTTAGGGAGTTATTAGGTAACTTTCTCCCGATTTTTTGATAGACCACGGCTGCCATTGCCGTACGGGCAAATCCCGGTAATCCAAATCTCGCTCTATATCTGAATCCACCAGTACGGTTGTCCTCACAGGAAGCTACATAATTTATGGCATTGGTTATTACTTTTTCAGGAACATTAATTTTGGCATCTTTAGCTGCGAAAAGTGCCAACAGTTGTGTTGAAGTAACCGTTAAATCTTCATCTCGAGGTATTGGTCGATAGCGCCAACCACCCTTTTTACCCTGGCTCTTTTTGAGAAGTTCAATTGCCTTTTCCAAAACAGGCAACAATTTTTTGTCCTTGGTCTTTTTGTATATTTTCGAAAGGACTAACGTTGCCAATCCATGTTGGTACATCCCATAATGTGGGACATTGCCAAGGAATCCATTCTCTTTAGCGGATTTGACCAGGTATTTTTCCCCTTTGCTTAAGATATCCCCGTATTTTCCAATTCCTGGATAATTCCCATTGAGTTTGAAGGCGTCCATTACCAATGAGGTAATTCCCGTATCTTCTG
>CAZPPD010001205.1:0-1540 GCA_964588185.1 uncultured Alcaligenaceae bacterium
GCTAGAATCCGATGAAGTAGGGTCTTCTGACCTTGTTCCTGCTGTGCCGGGTGGTATCACAGATGTGGGAATGATTTTCATTGGGGAAGATGGTGGCCGACTTAGTGGAAGTATTTTCCAACTAACAAGCACCAGTCCCTTTCTTGCAGAACCGGTTGAAGGAGCCGATGTAAAAGCAACAACTACCCCTGGTGGATTTACTTTTTAAACCCAATCTGGTCCTAATGGTGAATATAACCTGGACATCCCAGTCGGCTCTTTTGTAGTAGACTCCTTCTTTGATGTGTTTTTCCAAACCGCTTCCGATGAGATAGGATTTCCCGGAGATGTCATCGGAAGAGATTTCAACTTCGTAGCCAACGGACTGGTGGATATTGAAATTGTCGAGCTTTCCCTATCCGGTCCACCGGTTGCCGGAGCAAATGTCAATTTGTTCTCCTTCGAAGATGAGGACCTGGGGGGCGGTTTCTTCAGCCCACCGGATTTTGAATTCGGCACAACTGATCCTTCGGGAAGAATTGACGGAGTTCAACTTCCATTAGGCGGCTTTACCGCCGAGATTGAAGGACGGGAGATTCTCGAAGTCTATCAAGATGGAGTTCAAATTGAATTGACCGAACTTTCACTTCAAAGCGTCGAACCTATCACGGTGACCTTCGTCGCCTCCGAGCCATCAATCCCCGGGGATATCGAGGAGGTGCAGTTCAGCAGCGTGACAGAAAACGAAGGTGATCTCATCCAAATTGACATCTTCTACACACAACCTTTGGCGGGAGCCATTATTGGAGGTGCCGATTTTATCATTGAGATCGACGCGGATCAGAATGCCAATACCGGTTCCACATCGGAAATTGCCTTTCTTTCCGGCGGACAAACAAATCTTGGCGTTGATTTCATTTTGTTTGGTTCTCTTTTCGGGTATGAGGGGGGCTTTGTTGATGTCTTCGAACGCAATTCCTTTGATTTCCTCGGTTCAGGAGTGATTTTCTTTGGGACCGACGAAGAGGATGAGATGGATTTCAGCCATGTGATTATTCAAGTGCCTCAGGTTCTCTCAGGTCCGGAAGATGAACTTTTTGACCTGTTCGGTGGCGACACCCAAGCAAATATTGCTCTCTTGAGTACAGTAAACTTGGACTTTGGAGGGGAGTTTGAAATTTTTGAGGCAGGCGGCTCAGATGTTGTCCCCGGGGACGAGAATGGTGCCAACGTGTTTATGAATGTGGACCTTGCAGGGATTCTCGGAGACCTAGTCTTCCAAGATGATACCGACGACACCTTCGAAATCTTCGATTTGGCTTAATACCATTTGTTTGGGAAAGGTCTCCAGTGTTTCAACCGTGTTTGGGGACTTTTCCTTAAACTTTCTTTTCTTCAGGAGAATGCCCATCCCCCTGAATCCAACGGCAGATCGGAAAAGCAAGAAACGTCCCAACGACTGGGGCAACGAGGTATAACCACAGCGATTTCACATACCCCGACACCACCGCTGGACCCAAGGACCGAGCCGGATTCATTGAGGCCCCGGTTAATGGTCCTC
>CAZPPD010001206.1:0-1536 GCA_964588185.1 uncultured Alcaligenaceae bacterium
GCAAGCGGTTGACCGCTTGGCAGCGGAGGTAGACTTTGATGTATGTGTTCTGGATGACCGAGAGCAATACGCCAACAAGGAACGTTTCCACATGGCGGAAAAATGCTTCGTTGGAGACATTGGCCGGACGCTCGAGGATTTGGTTTCTACGGAAATCAATCCGTCCACCTTCTGCCTGATTGTCACCCGAGGCCACAATCACGACGAAGAAGCTCTTTCTCATTTGGCCCAATGTGAGGCAGGGTATGTGGGTATGATTGGGAGCAAACGAAAGATCAAACTAATCTACGAAGATCTAATCTCCCGAGGCATTCCCAAAGAAGCGCTGTAAAAAGTCCATGCTCCGCTCGGATTTGCCATCGGTTCGCAAACCGTTCCGGAGATTGCCGTGAGCATCGTGGCGGAATTGATTGCTTGCCGGAATCTTGGTCACTCCATCTCCGCCGCCCGATTACAGGTCCAACTGTGACTTCTCGAACTTTTGCCCTGATCCCCGCTGCGGGCAAAAGCACTCGCATGGGTACTCCCAAGCTTTCCCTGCCGCTGGGGAACCGCACGGTTATTGAAAAAGTGCTCCAGGCATTTCGAAGAGCAGGGGTGGACGAAGTCGTTGTCGTATTAGCCCCTCATAGCGCTCCCTTGTCCCACTTCATCGCCAAGGAAAAAGCTTCGATCTTGCAGTTGAAGGAAGAAACCCCGGATATGCGTAGCACGGTGGAGAAAGGCTTGGGCCATCTGGAAGAAGAATTTAAACCCGGAAAGGATGATTGGTGGTTTCTATGCCCTGCAGATCATCCGACCCTCAATCCACAAGTTATCAGCCGGCTTTTGGAGACTAAAAAGCAACCCAATGTCTCCATTCCCACTCATCAAGGCAAACGCGGGCATCCGGCGTTGATTGGCTGGAACCATGTGGATGGAATTCGCAGACTACCGGAAAATTGTGGATTGAATGCTTATTTCCGGTCTTCGGAAACCTTGGTCAAAGAAGTGGATGTTCCTTACGAAGAAATCCTTTGGGATTTGGATACGCCGGAAGATTACGAGCGTTTAAGGAGGTGGACGATGGAGAAGAAGTAACCGCCCCGGCATTATTTAATGGAGACCCAGCACTTATTCCAGACATCGCTCCGCAAGGAAACCTTTATGTTGAAAATGCCGTCCCGTTTTGGATACCAGATTGCTGCACAAAAATCGCTGCCGGGATCTGCTTTCACCACGGAATTGTTGTTTTCGTCAAACACCTCGATAAGGATGTCGCACACCGGATCATGATCCCCAACCACGATAACGCAGGCTCGTTCTCCGCCCTTAAAGGGAATACCTTTCCAATGATAGGATTCAGTGGGCTCAACCTTCACATATTTACCTCCGCGCCCGATTAAAGGACTCGTGGAGGTCATACCCACAAATAATGAGACCCAGATAAGGACTGCCACGGAATACTTAACCATATTAATTTCCTATTTGCCCGGAGTTGTACAGATTCAGTTAACTGCCTTCTGAAACTTATTCTCCAAAGCCCCCAGGTTTTTC
>CAZPPD010001207.1:0-1532 GCA_964588185.1 uncultured Alcaligenaceae bacterium
GAGGGGAGGGTTGGGGTTGAAAAACAGGAGGCGGAGTGGTTGGTTGTTTTGGTGGTTGGGGGGAAGCCACGGTTGGTGGAGAAGGATTGCCGGTTTTAAATACCGTCTGACATTTGGGACAGCGAACCGGCTTTCCAACATTCCCATCGCCAACACGCAAGGCACATTGGCACCTTGGACAATTTGTCTGCATGGCTTATCCTTTGTTTTGATTTACCTTGCTTGTTTCCAAATCAAATGTGTTACTGGTTCAAAAAGGATTTGCGACTTCCTGAAAACCCCACAGGTCTAATTCTTGCTTTTTTGATTTAGAATTACCAGCAAAAATCGCCCTCACATCATATTTAACGGATCCACGTCGATGGTATATTCCACCTTGTTTGGTACCCGCAAGGTTGGCAGAGTCAAACGCAAGATTTGATGCAATAACCCCGGGCTGGCAGATTGCAATTGTAAGTGAAATCGGTGGTATCCTTTTAGCCGAAATACCGGTGCTTCTGCGGGACCAAGCACCCGGATATCCATTGGCACATCGTTGGCCGGCTTGATGTGTTTGCTTGCGGCTTGAAGTGTTCGGGCGATAACTTCGGCGAATTGACCTGCCGGTTCCGCCTCCCTGCTGCGGATGATAAGGCGAACTAAACGTTGGAAGGGAGGGTAGAGGTGATCTTTTCGTTGAGCTAGTTCCCCGCCAACAAAAGTGGTGTAATCGTGTGCGGCTGCCAATTGAATTGCCGGATGCTCCGGACAATATGTTTGCACAAGCACCTGACCGCCGCGGGGTCCTCGACCCGCGCGACCGGCAACTTGGGACACCAACTGGAAAGTCCGTTCGGCTGCTCGGAAATCAGGTTGGTGTAAACTGATGTCTGCATTGATCACACCAACCAAGGTAACGTTGGGAAAATCCAATCCCTTGGCAATCATTTGCGTGCCCAGCAAGATATGAATTTCGCCGTTGCGAAACCCATTTAAGATGCGTTCATGGCTGCCGGGTTTTCGCATGGTGTCACTGTCCATCCGGCGAACTACGTAGCCGGAGAACTTGTCGATCAACTCGGCTTCCAATTTCTGGGTTCCAATCCCGTGGTAGCGGAGATGAATTTTCGAACATTGAGGACAGAGTTCGGTGGGTGGTTGTTCGAACCCGCAGTAATGGCAAAGGCTAATTTCCCGTTGTTGATGATAGGTCAACGCCAGGTCACAGAACTTACACGTCTCCACAAACCCGCACCCCGGACAGTGAATATGAGTAGAGTAACCCCGGCGGTTGAGTAGCAAAATGATTTGGCCGCCATCGGCAAGGGCACGATGCATTGCTTGTTCCAACCCCTGACTGATGGCCTGATGGTATCCCTTGCGTGGCTTGTCATAGCGCAGGTCAATCAGGGAAACCGCCGGCAAAGGCAATCCTTGGACCCGATGGGGTAGAGTCAACAATTGGTATTGTCCCCGCCTGGCATTTTGCCAGCTCTCCAGAGAGGGAGTAGCCGACCCCAATATAATTGGGATGTTTTCCAAACGCGCCCTCA
>CAZPPD010001208.1:0-1513 GCA_964588185.1 uncultured Alcaligenaceae bacterium
GGGGCGAGGTCGCCATCATCGTGGCGACAGGGATTGCCAGCTTCGCTGGGCAAACAAAAAAGGCCGCCTGGAATGCGGCGGCCCTGGGAAAGAAGAGTTAAGACTCAAGCCGTTAGGCCGGGTATTTAAGGCCAGTCAATATCCAGATCCCCTTGGCCGGCAGAGAATCCGGAATCCCGGTCGCGGGTACGGCTGCTGCCGGCTACGTTACGGAAGTAAGCGTCTTTGCCACGGCTGCCGCTTAACACGTCGCGCTCATTTACGTTTGCAGCCGGGTCGTCCGCCGGATCCAAGTTGTTGGTGATGTCCATTACCGCCGCTAGGTTCCCGGCCAAGACCCAGTCGTCCAGAATAACACTCAAGTCAGCAAAGGAAGCGAAATCACCATTCATCAGAACGAAACGCCCCGATAACATTATGTCATCTCCATATCCCCCGACGTTGTAGTCCCGGCCCAATCCGCCAATAAGGATGTCGTCGCCGCGGTTGCCTCGGAGAACATCGTTGCCGTTTTGACCTCGCAGGAGGTCCGTTCCATCACCACCGGTCAAGCGGTCGTTCCCAAATCCGCCAAACAACTCCGTGGCCAGATTGCCTTTGATGGTGATGTAGTCGTTGAGATCCAATCCAAAGCCGATGACTCGACCCCCTGTGGCCATTAAGTCAAAAGGCCCACCATCGGGATTCGGCGCCGGTACGCGAGATCGGTTGAAGTAAACCTTGACGTCCTCGGGATCACGAGTATCCACCAGGATATTGTCGTTCACAAAAGACCCAATGACCACCAGGTTGCCATCTTCGATATAGGCATGGCGCTCCAGGTAAACCAACAAGCCTACATTATTGTCATCCGGAAAGTGCTGGATCTTGTCCTCGAGGTCTTCGAGCTGACTGACATCGTTCTGGAACATCTGTTCCCCGGTCTGCAATCCCATTCCATTGCCGAGGTCATACCGGGCAATGGTACCGTTGATTTCAATCGGTCCGAGTAGAGCAAAATTCTCGAAGCGGACGAAATCATTGGACTGCTCGTCGAAGTCGGTATTGTTCAAGGTGCGATTGCGGATCATCGAGTCGATGCCATTGACCACCAAGCCATCGGTACCGCCAATGATATCGTTGTTCACCTCAAACTCGATAATTGCATTCGTGACCATGATGCCGGTACCGCCGCCATTGGGGATGATGGTGTTTTGCTCAACAGTAGCGTCGCCGGCACCGGAAACATCAATGCCGGTGTCTACCTGATTGATATTGTTGTTGAAGATGTAAACAGTTCCTTGGACATCAATACCGATGCCGCCATCGACCGGCTTGGAAATATTTTGCAGATTGCGGATGATTCCGCCCGAAGTAACTGAGGGCAACACAATCACAGTGCGGTCGATGATATCACCTGTGCCGCTTCCTTCCAGAACGACATTGGGATTGACCAGGAAGACATCATCCCCATTACTTGCCAAGGTGCCGGTTAAATTTAAAGTTCCACCTTCTATGCGAGTGGTACCGGTAT
>CAZPPD010001209.1:0-1511 GCA_964588185.1 uncultured Alcaligenaceae bacterium
CGGCGTTGATGACAAGGTCTTGGTCAACGCCGATTTCGCCAAACTCGTTTTCGATGACGGCGATTCGTTTTCCGTGCTGTTCGGTCAAGATGCGGTTGAGCAAAGTCGTCTTCCCAGCACCGAGGAACCCCGTCAACACAGTCACCGGAACCTTTTTTGTTGCCGTTTCGCTGGCCATTAACTTTCACTCCTTGCAGGTATTGTTGTGAGAAGAGCATTGGCTCTTAGAGCTGACGACCTTCTCGATGTCTTGTTGTGTCACTTCCGAGATAGGTTTGTGAATCTTGAACTGCCTAGGGTTTCCTGGGTTGTCCAGAATAGCGATTACCGTTTCCAATGGAGGACATCCATCCTCGGTACATTCCAGTTCCGTGACCATCACAGTGATGTTCTCCCCAAGTCCCAACGAAGTACTGACCCAATTGCGGATAGTTTTCGTTTGATGCGGGTCTTTCTTGGGCTTCTGTCCGAAAAGATCCAGGGGCATCTCATCCTCCTTCTCTGAAAATCACGCAACGGTCGTTGTCCGATAACGCACAAACCGAAAGGGACCAAGTTGTTCCGGAGTGGGCAAAAGACAGCCTTCCTGGTGGCACTTTCTGGCCCATTGGATCAGAAGTTCATAATCGGCATCGGTCGCTAGCCCGCCAAACCACTCCATCCCTAATCCCGAGGAAACTACGGCCACATTGGTCAGGTCGCAAGGTCCCAAACAGCCCGAAATTGTCAGTTGAATCGTTTTGTTGAGTTTTTCTTCTTTCCAGATCCGCTTGAGTCTTTCCACCGGAACAGGCGGCTTGCCTCTGTCGGTTCTGCCGCAACAGCAACCCAGACAGAAAAGGATTTGGCCTAGTGATTGCCGTCCGGTGTGTAATTTGGAAGAGCGGACCGTATTTCTGAACCTAATTCTTATTTTACATAGTTATATTTTATTACAAAGTTATACCAAGGCGGAGGCTCCAAAACAAGATACACTCTGAAAAAATGTCCGATCAGCCATAATCCCGACGCGCTGGCCGACCGCGATTCCCTGATCATGAGTAGCTTGCCCTTTAGAGATTGAAGGTTTTAGAATCAGATCCTTTCTCTTAAACAAAAATAAATTCTCAGCTTCATGCCAAAGGGCGAGTTTCAAAATCCTTTACCATTTGAAGGATCAATGTCTAAAACAGATAATACTAGGTTATACTGTAAGGGTTAACATATTTTAGGGTGCTCAGAGGGGCGAAAGAAGAGTTGGAAGGAAGGTCAGGGGGAGAGGACGGGCTGAGGGGGTTTTAAACCTTGCCCGATTATAATCATTGCCAATAAATGCCCAAGTCAACCAATCACCGATGCAATGCTGCCGAATGGTGCCAAACAGGTACTTTGACATTCATTGACAACTACTGCCCTCATTTCCCCCGTCAACTGTTTGTTATTTGTTAACGGCGTAGGGGCAAGGATTGAAGCCAACCTGCCTACCGCTGTTTTCCCGTATTTCCGGTTTGTTAACGGCGGATCATTGCTGT
>CAZPPD010001210.1:0-1509 GCA_964588185.1 uncultured Alcaligenaceae bacterium
AAGCGAAAGTACAAATCCTGGCGGAATTCCCCATTGGCAACCGCCGCTTCCAGATCCTTGTTGGTAGCCGATATCAACCGCACATTCACTTTGATCGGCTCGTTGCTGCCAATACGGAGGACCTCTTGGTCTTCCAAAACCCGTAACAACTTTGCCTGCAGCGACAACGGCATGTCACCTACTTCATCCAGAAACAGTGTACCGCCGTTGGCATGTTCAAAGCGGCCTTTGCGAACCCGGTCCGCGCCGGTAAAGGAGCCCGGCTCGTGCCCGAACAGCTCATCTTCCAGGAGGTTTTCATTGAGGGCAGTGCAATTCATAGCCACAAAATTTTTATTCTTGCGCGGACTATTGTTGTGGATTGCCTTGGCGACCAACTCTTTTCCAGTACCGGTTTCACCCTGGATCAACACCGTAGCACTAGTCGGAGCTACACCTTTCAGTTTGGAGATCACCTCGTGAACGCGCGGGCTGTTGCCAATGACGCCTTCAAAGCCAAACTTCTCCTCGAGTTGCCGCTTTAACTCGCGAACATTGCGGGCAAGGCGGAGACTATCGGCCGCCCGGTCAATCATGGTTCTCAGATCCGGCAAGCTGACTGGTTTCTGCAAGTAATTGGCGGCTCCCTCCCGCATCGCCTCGACAGCTGTCTGCACATCGCCATGCCCGGTAATGACAACAACGGCAGCTTCCGGGAGTTCCTGCTTGGTCTTGCGAAGGATTGCCAGCCCATCCATATCCGGCATGCGTAGGTCGGTAAGGATCAGGTCGAAATCTTCCTTCTCAATCTTCGCGGCTCCTTCGTTGCCACTGGTGGCGATGATGCATTCATAACCGACCCGTCCCAAACTTTCGGCGACTACCTCGGCATGGTCTTCGTCATCGTCGATGATAAGGAGACGAAGAGCATCTTCAGGAATGGGTTCAGAACTGCTTTGATTCTTGGAAGCCATATTGTTGATTATACCTACGATTTTTTTGTAGCTGGATTCGCCGAAATTCAGCTGCCACAAGACGCCCGCTGAATTTTCAGCAAATCCAGTTACCATCCTTTAATCCTTATCGTTCCGAAGGCGATTCAATTGCACCTGCGCCTCATAGCGAACTAAGGCCGGGGAATCCGGAGAATTCGCCAAGTTAAGCACACGCCTCACTCCTGGAGCCCGGCTTTCGGCCAAACCGCGCAAGGTGCCGGCTCGCAACCAGATGCTATCACTCTTCAGCAACTCAATAACCATCTTGTGCTGGGTATCCCCAAGGAGATACGAAATGGTGCGGGCAGAAACATAGCCGGAAGCCATTCCCGGAGGGCCATAGGTACCCGTTGGATTCTCCGCCACGGCAAATTTGGCCAAGAGCGGGATTGCTTTTTTGGCCTTTAATTTTGCCAGGGAATCACAACACCACCAGAAGCCGACTGTGTTTCCTTTCTTGGCATTTGTTTCCAAAGCCTTGAGCAGGGCATCCACCACATTCGCATTTGGATGGTTTGCCAGCTTCCGAGCAGCT
>CAZPPD010001211.1:0-1508 GCA_964588185.1 uncultured Alcaligenaceae bacterium
CTCCGGCGCGGGAGGTGGTGCAGGTGGATTCGGATCGGCGATCACCTGAACTAAACGGACCGGATTCACTTGCCGCAGGGGCAATGGCAATTCCGACAACGGAACCTTAGGGGAAAACCAACCGGTCGGTTGCGACCGCAGGTCCTTTTGCAGGGTTTCCAGTTGATCGACCGGAATAGTTCCCCGCAATCGCGTATTTGGGAATCCCGTATAGCCCCGGCTGGAATAACCGACATCTTCAACAAATCCCAATATGCGCAGCAATGCCCGCAATTGATCGCGCAATTCCAGTTGCCTGCTAGTCGAGAATCCGGAAGCAATCTCCAGTTGCACGTGCACTCGTTGTTGCGCTTGAGCCGGTAGCTGATAATTTTCCGGGATCAAGGAAACCGTCGCCACTCCGGGAATATCTTTTAATTTGATAGCATTGGAGGCATCGATCCGTCCGGTAAGGGAGTTGATACTGGGGTTTTCTCGAATGGATGGCGGAAGGTCAATCATTCGCGGAAAAAACTCGAAGCCGACCTGCTGCAACCCCCGGATCATGCGGTCAAACTGGGCCACATACTGATCGCGACCGGCAAAAAATTTGTAGCGAATTTTAACCAGAAACTTTTTGGGCGTAGGATATGGCCGAGGTTGCCCCACAGCCATTTCGCCATGGATAACTGTTATCGCAAGCGTTACCCAAATAACCATCCCAATTCGATGCCATCTCATGGAGCTTCCTCAGCCGATTCAAATCTTCTCTTTGTAAGTATGCCCTATTCTCCTGGAGGTTAAGGGAACTCCATCTCCATGATTGCAAGCTTTCGAAATGGAAACAATGAATAACACGAACAGTCTGAATAATTCCGATGAACCAGACGAACAGTCTGAATAATTCCGATGAACCAGACAATGGTAACTAGATTCGCATACCAGAAAAGACTCACACCGATTTGTCCCAACGCTCATTTCGGTGAAACCTTCAACTCATTCCGCACTGATCGAATCCCAGGAGTCAACCGAATCAAGGATTCCGCCAGCCGCTTTTGTCGGGGATCCCGAACACTTCCCCGCAAAACAATGGTTTTCCCATCCGTGGCTACCCGGACTCCGGTTGCCGGAATCGAACTGGATCGAGAGATTACTCGTTGGGCTTTGTCCAGCAATTGAGACGAAGAGCGAATCCGGGGACGAAGGGTGTAGCCGGGTTGGGTTACATAATAAGGAGCCCGCGGGTAGCCGACCGTGGAGAATCCCAAGCC
Source organism: uncultured Alcaligenaceae bacterium (assembly GCA_964588185.1). Lineage (GTDB taxonomy): Bacteria > Planctomycetota > Planctomycetia > Gemmatales > Gemmataceae > CAZPPD01. The sequence goes on from CAZPPD010001211.1 coordinate 1,251, forward strand.
GGATCTCGTTCCCACGCCGGCGGTGTTCGTTCCCTGAGTTACTACCACACCGGTGCCACCGCCAATCCCGCAAATTCCGACCCCACCGCCAATTCCACCGGGAATATTTCCGCCGGTGGTGATCCCACCCGGACGTGTTGCCGTTAAAGTTCCCCCCGTTGTGCCGCCGACACCTGTTCTCCCCACTCCCCCGGTGGTTCCGGCAGTTCTGCCTACCGAAGATAATCCGGTGCCAAAGTTGGTAGTGGCTCCGCCAGT
>CAZPPD010001212.1:0-1504 GCA_964588185.1 uncultured Alcaligenaceae bacterium
TGTTAGCAATGGAATGATTACGAAGAAGATCATGATCGTCGCATGCATGGTGAATAGCATGTTGTAAAATTCCGGTGTCATTCTCCCGGCATTTTGAGCGAACAGGCCCCGGAAGAAGGACCATTCTGCGTGCGGCCAACCCAGTTGCAAACGAACCCCTAATGCCAGAATCCCCCCAATCCCCAAGAAAATGATGGTGGAGAATAAGAATTGGATTCCGATGATCTTGTGGTCTTCAGAGAATATGTACTTCCGAAGGAAACTCATTTCAGGATGATGGGCATGAGTATCCTGATGTTGTTGTTTGGCTTGATCAATTTGTTCGCTCATTTATTAATATCCTCGATTATGGATTATTTCTTTGCAACCTGACCGTGCTGATCTTCATATGCTTTTTCAAGCCATTCTAAGAAATCTTCTTCCGAAGGATGGACATAGACTTTTCCAATCATGTGATAATGCCAGCGACCGCATAATTCCGCACAGGCTATCTGCCAAACCCGTGACTTGTTCGGAATAGGACGCCCTTTTTTATCCAATTTAAACTCCGGGTTATCATTATTCCAGACTATCCCATCAAACCATTTGCCATGCTTTTCAACTTTAAGGGTATTAGCTTTGGTTGGGCGAAACCACACCGGAATGATCTTTCCCGGTAGGGCATCTTGTTTAATACGAAAATGTGGGATGTTTAAGTTATGTTGAACATCTATGGTGCTCAGATGGACCAAAAATGCCGGATACTCCTCTTCACTTTCCGCGGCCTCATTTGTCCAGACATGCAACTCATTGGGGACATGGACATCATCTAAATGCGGGTTGTTTTTGAAATCTTTGGCAAGTTCCGGATTCAATTTCCAAGACCGATATCGGGTGGGACTGGGATAACGCATGCGCCATTCAAATTGCCGGGCACTAACTGCGACTTGCAATAAAGCTTGCCCTTCCTGTTGCTTAGGCATACGCGATTGGTATTTGATCTGAGCCCAGGTGTTGATTTGAGCGAAAGCAATGTAAAGCAGGATGGCGGCGGGCACAATCGTCCAAGCCATTTCCAAACGTTGTTCGTCGGGAATAAGCTTTTTAACCGGAGCCATCATTTTTTGCGAGAAAGAAGGCTCGGATCCTTCTTCCGGAGGAGCTTCGGTCTTTTCTTTTCCGCCGCCAAATCGCCATATAAAGCCGATCAGTAATACTTCGGTTAATACAAAGAAGAATCCGGTGATATAAAGGATGACATAGAACAGAAAATCAACATCGCCGGAATGAGTAGTTACACCTTCTGGAAGCCACCACCCAATAAAAGGAGAGATAATAAATAGTAAAAAGCATGCAGCCATTACCACAGCAAACAGCAGTGCCCACCATTTTCCCACGGATATCCCCTTTGTATAACTAATCTCAAATCGAGAAGATTATTATTTTATTTCTATGCCATATTCGTTTTTCATCATCTGGCGATAAGGTAGTGCCCGGACAAAGTGAACCATATCCCAAATCTCAC
>CAZPPD010001213.1:0-1489 GCA_964588185.1 uncultured Alcaligenaceae bacterium
TCGGTGTTTGCACGAGGATATAGCCGGAGGAAATGCCTTCGAGGCGTGGAAGGTACGGACGGAAAGGATTGATGATTGGCGATGTCGATTTTGGATTGTTGAAGTAAGAATCAGATAATTTGGTAGGGGTTATGGTCGATGGAATTGCCTTCGAGGCGTGGAAGGTACCGGGGTGGAGTACCACTGAATTTTGGAATTACGTATGGGTCTGAAGCATGCTCGCCTGGATTCTTAGAGTACTTAGCTATCAGGGGAAACGGCGGAAGATTCAGAATGGTAGGGGCGAGCATGGCACACAAAAATATCTGAAGAATCCCAAAATTATTGCAGTTTTCCCATGGGTTGAAGCCTGCTCGCCTGGATTCTTAGAGTACTTGGCTATCAGGAGAAACGCGGGAAGTTTCAGAATGGTGGCCAGCATGGCACACAAAAATATCTGGTGGTAGCTGGACTCGCCGTAATTCACTTGGGCGGTAGCTGGATTCGCCAAAAATCAACCCAACTACCACTCCCATCCCTATTTCTTCATCATCAATTCACGAGTGAAATGATCGGGTGGGAAATCCGGATTGAACTCCAAGTCACGGAAGAAATACCGCGCCACCAGTTCCCCATTGGAATCCAACAAAATCGTTCCGGTCTGGAGCCAGGTTTCCCGGTCAATAAAAAGAATGATCTCAGCAATGCCGTCATTTTCGGGAGGAGAAAACAGCGGCCGATGAATCTTGTAGCAAAGCCGGTTGCCACAATCGGCGACCCGATAAATCCCGTCATATTTAACATTCAACCGGCCTTCTTTCTGTACCTTTCTCCAATCCCGAAGAAGGCGCTCCATCCCCTTTTTAATTCCAAACTCCGCTATGGTGTAGCGAGCTGATTGTTTGGCTTCGGGCCCATCAACCGGTTTTTGCAGAATTTTGTAGGATACAAAATAATCAAACTTGGCGAGTAGATTGTCATTATTCTGCCCTTTAACATACAGAGCTTCCTTGATTCGCAAGCGGGCTCCTTTTTTCCATTTCATATAAACACTGTGGGGATTCTCTTTGAAGTGAATCTCCACAATCTCATGTTTTCCGAGCTTACCATTAACCCTTTCTTGCTTGTAAAGGATCCCTTGGTAACCCTGTATTTCCTTGTCATAACGGGCGATGCCTTTTTCCAGGAAAGTTATGATGTCCGGATAGGGCAATGGTTCCGGAGCTCCTTCGCCGGTGAAAGTTCTAGCTATTCCAACCCAGGGAACGGAACCAGGAAAACCGCAATTTCCCGGGCAAGAAATTAACGTTACCCAATCCGATTGAAATGTGGAGAATTCATGCTCATAAAGGTCCGGTTTCAACCCGGGCCCCTCTAAATCCGGCCGTGGGTACAAGAAACCAAAAAAGAGCAAAAACCCCAAACAAACAATAATCCGAACCATAATCTGAAATCCTTTTGACATTTTTGACCCTGTCTTAAAGGACAAAAAATAGGGAAGATTGTCAAC
>CAZPPD010001214.1:0-1482 GCA_964588185.1 uncultured Alcaligenaceae bacterium
AGTCTATGGAGGTTTGCTGGTACAAAGCCGCGACGTCCCCTTGGATGATTTTGCCAATCTCCAAGTGGTCACCAATCGCCCGCCCACTGACCCGGAACTGGCGGATTTACGCTTTGCCTGGTTGGTATGCAAACACGTAAAAAGTAATGCCATCGTCCTGGCCAAAGGCGGCATGATTCGGGGAGTCGGGGCAGGACAGATGAGCCGGGTGGATTCGGTTCACCTGGCTGTTCGCAAAGCAGGTGAGGAAGCTTCAGGTTGTGTCTTGGCATCCGATGCGTTCTTTCCCTTCCGGGATAACATCGATGAGGCTCACAAGGCCGGGATTCAAGCTATTGTTCAACCGGGCGGTTCCAAGCGGGACCAGGATTCCATCGATGCCTGCAACGAATTCGGTATGGCCATGGTGTTTACCGGGGTGCGGCACTTCCGGCATTAGTTTTTTCCCCTTAAGACCACAAAGCCCTCATGCCACTATTTACTGACTAATTGGATTTGACTTAGAATCTGTGGATCTTGGATTTTGGCGTCTTCCGCAAGGAGGATGACCTTGGACAACACCTCTGCGGTTTTGGGATCATCATCCGCAAATGGCAGGAACAATCGTCCCCGATGTTGCGAATGTACGGCGACAATAAACAAGGCACCTCCCGGCATGAGGTGAGTGACCGCACTGCCGAGATGGACGTTATGTTCGCCTAGCTTACCTTTGATCAGAGCATGGGAGTCCTTGATCCTCACGTTCTCGAGTTCCAACAACTCACAGGTCTCCTTGAGGAGATTGGAGCGCATCTCGATGGTGGAGGCGCTGGCTTCGGGGTCAACACCACCGCGATGAGCAACACTCACCACCAAGTCCAAGTCCCGCATGACCTCACTGAAGATTCGCGGGGGAACTTTAGGCATGGGGATAGGATCATACTCACCGCTTTTGGCAAAGCGAATGCCCTCCAAGGTGAGACCATCAATATCAGCGGGTGTGTAGAATGCTTCCTGGAACTCGACCCATGCCGCAAGTCCTTCTTGATGAAAGGTACGGCCCACTCCCTCTTCAGGTGCAGCTACCCAACCTCGGCTACCGACGCGCACGGCGCAGCCTGGGTAAAAAAGCTACAAATAATCAACTACCCTGAAAGGGTAGAACAGTTTTGGAAGCATTTTTTTGTGTTACCCTTTCGAGCTTAGTTGTTTTCAGATATCAATCAGTCACTAAGGAAAAACTCAATTTCAAATAAAACTCAATTTAGCTTAAATTTCTTTGGTTTCTATTTCCCATGAAATGTAATACGAGCTAAGTAGGCTGGCATTTCGTGTGAGTGAAATGTCGGGCTAAAAATGTCCAGCCTACCTTAAAGGGTCAATTACTTCTTATTGGCACCTTTCCCTTTCCATCGGGCCAGGTTCTCTGCAATACGGTTGGGGTTAAAATTGTTAGGCACCGGGTAATCTTGGTTGGCCATTAATTCTCGAACCGTTGGTGTT
>CAZPPD010001215.1:0-1481 GCA_964588185.1 uncultured Alcaligenaceae bacterium
GCACCGAGAACGAGAATCTCCCATCTTTTGTGGTGTTGGTGACGGGCTTGACGGCGGGAGCAGGCAATAGCCTTTGGGGCAGCGGATTTCTGCCCACGGTTCACCAGGGAATCCAGTTTCGCAATAGCGGCGACCCCGTATTGTTCTTGTCGAATCCCCGGGGAGTTAACGCCAACGACCGGCGGCAGATTATTGACGGCATTCGCGAACTGAACAATATCCAGCTTGCCAATGTGGGAGACCCCGAGATTGCCACGCGCATCTCCCAATATGAATTGGCCTATCGAATGCAAATGTCGGTTCCGGAGCTGACGGATTTGAACCGCGAACCGCGCAGTATCCATCAAATGTACGGCACCTCCCCCAACCGCGTGAGTTTCGCCAATAATTGTTTGCTGGCTCGCCGTCTTGTGGAGCGCGGGGTTCGCTTTGTCCAACTGTATGATTCCGGTTGGGACCATCACGGCAGTGTATTCTCCAACCTGCGGCGAAAATGCCAACAGGTGGACCAGCCGATTGCCGCTCTGATCAAGGATCTCAAGAATAAAGGCTTGCTGGACCAAACCCTGATCGTTTTTGGCGGAGAATTTGGCCGCACCCCAATGCTGCAAGGATCTGCCGGCTCAAATGCCGGTCGCGATCACCACAAGGATGCCTTCACCGTTTGGATGGCCGGAGCAGGAGTGAAAGGCGGCACGGTTCTCGGCAAGACGGATGAATTTGGTTACCTGCCGGTCGAAGATCCCATTCATGTCCGCGACTACCACGCGACTTTATTGCATCTGTTGGGAATGGACCACGAACGGTTGACCTTCCGCTTCCAAGGCCGGCAGTACCGCCTCACGGATATTGGCGGGGAAGTGGCTCAGAAGATATTGGAGTGAGGAACGGATTGCTGATGCGCAAGAGAACCTTGGTGTCCCGCAGATATTTCGCCATTCGTCGTAGATGCTCCGATCAAATGCTTCGTCATTGACGCATTGGTTGCTGTGTCATCGAAAGGCAAACGCTTTCAGCGTGAGAAGAACTCGACTTGCGAATTCAGCCGAGGGTGCTGCGTCAGTCCTTTGCGGGCTGCGCTACAGCGGAGTGATTCATCAATTCGGCAACCTGTTTTCCTAATGTTGCTTCGCGATCTTCCAGTGTCACGGTTAGCTCCAATTTCTTGACCCATCATAGTCCTGGTTAAGTCATTCGTATTATTCTCAAAAGTCTCTATTTCGTGATGTCCAGAATGCCCGAGCCGATGAATTGCCACTTCCCGCTGATGAAACACTCCGGAACCTCGCGGGAGATGTGGTGTCAGACTAGGAGGAAATCGGCGAAGGAAGAAATGGGTACGGGCAGGACGGGCACGTTTATTAAAGAGAAAAAGGTGTCAGGACTGTCCGGACCCTTTTTTTGCTCACCCAGCTTGCGTTCTATTAAAAAAGGGTCCTGACACAATCCTGTTCGGCACACCGATTGCCCAAGAAGTTCCT
>CAZPPD010001216.1:0-1478 GCA_964588185.1 uncultured Alcaligenaceae bacterium
CCCCGGACCCTTATCATCTCCTGGAACCTGAATGTGAAAAAGTCATCCGCCGTTACGTGCGGCGTGGAACCTTGCAGTTACATCTACGTTGCGAGCATGCGGATACCCCCAATGATTTTCGCATCAATCCTGTGGCTGTACGCAGTTACATGACCCAACTAAAATCCATCTGTGAAGATCTGCAATTAGGAGACCGATCGGAGATTTTGTACTCGCAGATCTTGGGATTGCCGGGAGTAGTTACCGAACCCGGGTCCATGACCTCTCGCCTGCAACAAGACTGGCCGATTATCGAACAGGTGCTGAAAGAGGCGTTGGACAAGCTTCATCACATGCGGAAAGAAGAAGGCCAAGCTATGGCCCAGGAACTACTGAATTACCGGGATATGATCGCCAAACATCTGGTTACCATTCGAGACCGGATTCCCCTGGTCGCTTCGGGTTATCGGGACCGGCTGTTTGAGCGCGTCCGAGCAGTCTTGAACGAACTGGACGTTCAAATCGACCGTAATGACCTTATCAAAGAGGTTTCCATTTTCTCCGAACGCAGTGACATTGCCGAGGAAGTGATTCGGCTAAACAGCCATTTAGACCAATTCCATGACATGATGAATGAGGCGGAAAGCCCGGGCCGCAAGTTAGAGTTTTTAACCCAGGAAATGTTCCGTGAAGCCAATACCATCGGTTCCAAAGCCGGTGATGTGGATATTTCCAAACATGTGGTTGAAATTAAAGGTACTCTGGAGAAAATTCGCGAATTAGTGCAAAATATAGAATGATAGGTTTAATTCGCAATCGAGTATTCAATCAAAAAATTTCCTTCTTGTTGGGGAATAGCAAACCACCGTGGACCTAGCTCCATTGATTATTCTTTCCGGCCCAAGCGGTACCGGCAAATCCACCATTGTTCGCCGGTTGTTGGAGAATGGTCTGCTGTCTTTACATCTTGCTGTTTCTGCTACTACCAGGAAAACTCGCCGCCGTGAAGTTGATGGAGTCGATTACAATTTTTGGTCCCGGGAATATTTTGAGGAGCAAATTGCCGCCGATGCCTTTCTGGAATGGGCAGATGTATTTGGGAATCTTTATGGGACTCCAAAAAGTGAAGTGGAACCCTACCGGCATAAAGGAATCTCAGTTTTATTAGAAATTGATGTTCAAGGATCGGCTCAAGTACGGCAAAAAAGTCCCGATGCAATCTCTATCTTTATCCTGCCACCCAGCCTGAAAGTTCTGGAAGAACGGTTGCGGCTTAGGAACACCGAAAAAGAAGAAATAGTTCAACGGCGATTGGAAGAGGCTCAAAGGGAGATTGCCGAAGCCGACAAATATGACTACCAGATAATCAATCAAGATTTGAATCATTCCACCTTCGTGGTGCGAACAATTATCCAGCATCATTTAAACCGAGGAAAGAAAATGTTAGACGAACTCAAAGAAGAAGGCTTTGTGATTAAGGTGGGGGGCAGATTCGAGCT
>CAZPPD010001217.1:0-1468 GCA_964588185.1 uncultured Alcaligenaceae bacterium
GCATTGCGACTTTATGCACGATAGGTCCAGGGCTTGAGAAGGTTGGAGCCATTGAGAACTATGGCTGGTTTACTTCGGGAAGTAAGTTAGTGATGGTTTTGCTAATGCTCCTTGGTCGCCTGGAAATTTTTGCGATCATTGTTCTCTTCTCACCAAGGTTCTGGAAAACCAGTTAAAACGAACTTGCTTCCATGGCCAGATTTCCCAGCATTTGTTCGCCCAGGGATTGCTCTGTTCAAGGGCCTTGCCGGGTAAGGCGACGGCGTGCATGAATTTTGCAACGGGAAAATAGAAGTCCGGAAACAACTTTTTGCCATAGGTTTGGTTATCTTGGTGTGGCAAATAACCTAACTATATTTGATCGGTCCTTTTATGCTGGGAAAATTTAAGATCATCGACCTGAGTGTTCCCCTGGAAAACGACTCCCCGGGTGAGCCAGTGCCGCCCAAGATTCGCTATGAAACCCATGGCGAAGAAGGACTCCAACAGATGCGGCAATTCTTCGGAGTCCAGTCGGAGGACCTGGTTTATTCCCAGGGCAAAGGGTGGGCTATCGAAGAAATCCAGGCGATCACCCACACCGGTACTCATGTGGATGCTCCGTATCATTACGGCGAGACCTCGGAGGGAAAACCCGCCCGCAAAATTGATGAGGTCCCGTTGGAGTGGTGCTTTGCACCGGGTGTGGTTTTAGATATGCGGCATAAATCTCCCGGGGACTTTATTACCGTGGAGGATTTGCAAAAGGCTTTGGCGGATATAGAGTACACTTTGCAATCACTGGATATTGTTCTCTTGCAAACCGGCGCAGATAAACGGCTGAAATCCAAGGAGTATTTCGATCAGCCGGGATTAGGGAGGAAAGGGGTTCTCTGGTTGGTGGAACAAGGGGTTCGGGTTATTGGGATTGATGCCTATACGCTGGATCGGCCTTTCTCGGCGATGGTAGCGGACTACCGGAAAACCGGGGATGGCAAATACATTTGGCCCGCCCACTTTGCCGGTATTACCAGGGAATATTGCCAGATTGAAAAGTTGGCCAACTTGGATCAGATTGGTTGTTGCCATGGGTTTTATATTTCCTGCCTTCCAGTGAAGATAAGCGGTGGCAGTGCCGGTTGGTGTCGAGCGGTGGCTCTGGTTCCTGAAGAAAATTGAGGAGAGTGATGGATCTTCCCGGAAAGATACTAATAACTGGTTCCGCCGGCCGGGTTGGCCAAGCGGTAGTTCAAGCACTAGGTAACGAAGGAGTCCGTGGATTTGATCGAGTGGAAACCCCCGGATTGACGGATTTCATCGTTGGAGATCTTTTGGAACCGCAATCCTTGGACCGGGCAACCAAAGACATCCACACAGTCATCCACTTTGCCGCCACCCCGGATGACGTGGAAAGCGATGTAGTCGGCATACTTTTTCCGCCGAATATTGAGGGTGTTTACCATCTTTTTGAAGCGGCGAGGAAAAACGG
>CAZPPD010001218.1:0-1468 GCA_964588185.1 uncultured Alcaligenaceae bacterium
AAAACGATGGCTCCTTCGCCAATGGCAACATCCATGAGTTGGGGTCGGGTAAACGCTCGTCCCGGTTGGCGGAGCATGCACTCCAGCAAGCGAAACTCGGTAGGAGTTAAATCCAGTTCCCGCCCATCAATACTGGCACGGTGGCGAACTCGGTCAATGCGAACGCCAAGGTGTTCGATAATATCGATGGAGTCGCTGCCGTTGTCGACCCGGCGCTGGAGGGCTTTGATCCGTTGCAGGAAGACCTTTACACTGAACGGTTTAGGGACATAGTCGTCCGCACCCATGGAAAAACCGACCACTTGGTCGGTTTCTTCCGCTTTCGCAGTCAGCATGATGATGGGAACGTTTCGTGTCCGATCTCCTGCACGAAGTTCCCGGCATACCTGGAGACCATCCATGCTGGGTAACATTAAATCCAAAACAATCATATCGGGTAATTGCATCTGGGCTTTGCGAAGCCCTTCTTGACCATCGTAAGAAATGGTCACGTCATAACCTTCACGTTCGAGGTTGTATTTGAGCACCTCAGTAAGAGCACGCTCGTCTTCAATGATGAGAATGCGTGGTCGGGCCATAAGTTTATATTTCCTTCTCATAGGAGTGAAAAGGGAAGCGTTTCGTACACAATCGAGGCAGGGATCCTCACCGCAATTTACAGGTCGCCAAGATTACGGCGGTGGCGAAGGATTTCTCCTTCCGCCAGATAAACCACTTCTTCCGCAATGTTTGTCGCATGGTCCGCAATCCTTTCCAGATGGCGTGTTGCGGAAAACATGGATAAGCCTGGTTCCACCATGGCCGGTGATTCCTTCATGGTTTGCACCAGTTCCGTGATGCTTTCCCGGTTATGTTGGTCAACATCGTCATCTAAACGGCAAATCGCTCTAGCCAAGCGGGTGTCCAAATTTACATAGGCATCCAAACTTTGACGCACCATGGAAATTGTTAAGTCCGCCATTCGTTGCAGCTGGGTAGGGACGGGAATTTGCGGCATCCCCGCCAAGCAGATCGCCCGTTCGGCAATATCTTCCGCCAAGTCAGCCATCCGTTCAAGGTCGGTAACAATTTTCAAGCCAACGACGATTCGCCGCAGATCCGTTGCTACCGGTTGGTGCAAAGCCAACATCTTGAGGCATTCCTCCTCAATCCGGTTTTCGTCATCATCAATCTGTTCTTCGCTATCCAACACCTCCTCGGCTAGATCCCTTCGACTACCCTGCAAGGCGTGGATTGCCTTATAGACCGATTCCTCAACAGAAGCAGCCATGGATACGATTGATCGTTGTAAGGAATCCAAATCCCTTTGCAAATGTTTTGACATAAAAATTTCGCAAAAATTTTTTTTTTAGACCGGTAAAGGGATAAACTCCTCTTCCTTTCCCAGCTGTAACTTCTTTGGAAAGAAACTTTTTACCCAAATCGGCCGGTAATATAGTCCTCGGTGTGCTTTAATTGCGGTCGAGTA
>CAZPPD010001219.1:0-1468 GCA_964588185.1 uncultured Alcaligenaceae bacterium
GGGCATATCAATAATCAGGGTCAATCGGCCAATTCTAATCATAAGTAATTTTTAAGTAATTCAGTCAAAATACTAATGATATAGCCACGCGTGATCTCAGCAGTTTGCGTGCCGAAAGGTGATTCCTTTTTCCGGAAATCAGATCTTTAATATTTCTCGCTTGGATTTTGTGTTCTAAGTTGTTCGGACATTAAAGGGTGAGTTGGTTTACCAAAAGAAATGGAAAAAATTAACACTAAAGGTTGAAGCAGACCTTTGGATGCAACTGCCCGTTCACCATGCACGTTTGCTTGAGGGGCAAGCGTCAGAATTATTTGCGAAGGGGCCGGGATTGGATGGTTGCATTCTGTCAACTTTGCCCAAACGCATCTCATGAACTATTCTTCAAGAAATTCATAATCCTTAGAAATCACCTATGGTTAACGTCTTTATCACAGTTGACACAGAAGTTTGGCCTTTTACTCCGGATTGGCGGGAAACCTGCTTGGATGCCGATATGCGCCGGGACATTTATGGAGAGACTGCGAGTGGTGATTTTGGAGTCCCTTATCAATTGGAGATCCTCCACCAATATGGGCTCAAGGCAGTCTTCTTGGTGGAAGCTCTTTTTGCCTGCGAAGTTGGCTTGGAACCGCTCCGGAAAATTGTGGAAACCATCCAGAATCAAGGACAAGAAGTCCAATTACATCTCCATTCTGAATGGTTGGATTGGATGAATCCCTCCTTGTTGCCCGGACAGTCCGGGAAAAACATGAAAGACTTCACCTGCGAGGAACAGCAGTCGTTGATCGCCAAGGGGATCCAGAATCTTCGCGATTGCGGCGTGAATAATATCTGTGCGTTTCGGGCGGGCAATTATGGAGCCAATTTTGATACCCTCCGAGCACTGGCGGCAAATGGAATTCGCTATGATACCAGTTTGAATACTTGTTACCTGGATTCCACTTGTGACATGCCCACAGACGAACCGGTGTTACAACCGAAAATGATGGCGGGCGTGATGGAGTTCCCGATTACGTTCTTTCGCGATTGGCCGGGACATCAACGCCACACGCAGATCTGTGCGGTTTCCTCTCGGGAAATGGAAGCCGCGTTGTGGAACGCCTGGAAAGAAAACTGGTATTCCTTTGTGATCGTTTCGCACAGTTTTGAATTGATCCGGCGGGGAGTGGAAACTAACAAACCGCCTCAACCGGATGGGGTGGTTGTCAGGCGATTTCAACGGCTCTGCCAATTTTTGGCGGATCATCGGGACAAGTTTTCCACGCGGTTTTTTGGAGAAATTCAGGAGAGTGAGATTCCGGACCACACTTTAACCCGAGGACTGTCCTCTCCGGAATACAACACGGTGATTCGTATGGCGGAACAAATGATGAGAAAAATATTCTAAATGGCTATTAACCCAATTAACCTTTTTTCTTCGCTTGTTTGAGGATCTCATCTACCCAGTTCCTCATTTTGGACATCT
>CAZPPD010001220.1:0-1463 GCA_964588185.1 uncultured Alcaligenaceae bacterium
AACCTTCGTGCCAATATCCAGTTCTTCCTCGGCGTGAGTAATCTGGTAATGCTCGTCCCCTTGGGATTGCCATTTTAATCCCGGTGTTCCTTGATAGGAACGGGTTAGGACCGTCACCTCGCTGCCGATCAAAAACGCACTCAGAAATCCAAGACCGAACTGGCCGATTAATTCTGAAGCCTGGTCGGGAGAATCAAACGACAACTTCTCGCGCAACTCCCGCGTATACCCTCGCCCTATCGTAGCGAGGTAATTGGAGATCTCATCTTCCGTTAGCCCACAGCCATTATCGCGGACAGAAACGGTCCGGTTATCCGGATCGAGGCTGATTTCAATCCACGGTTCATAATCCGATTCGCCAACTTCCATCTTCCGGCGATTGCAGGAATCATGAGCGTTTTGAATGAGCTCGCGAATGGCTACTTTTTTGGTGGAATATAAGTGCTCCGCCAAGACCTTCAATAGCCCGGGGAGATGTAAATTAAAACGCTGTTTTTCCGGCATAGAGTTCTCTTGAAGTTGATGGTGGCGAATTACTTTTTCTTCTCTCGTTCAAAAATTGCAAGAAACGTCCGGGAATTTTTTGGAGATTGAAACCGGTTCGGTCTCCCGCCCTCATTATTCCAACATAACGTTATCCGATTCCCCTCCATTTTATAGATCCCTCGGGCATAAGTTCCCCCGCGTAATCTAAGGAAGTCGATTTGCTTGGGGTTATTCCGGGGTTGAATTCGAACGTTGACCGGCATTTCCCTGCCATCCAGAACCAAAGTAAACGTATCTTCCGAGATTATCAATTTTACATCGCTATCGACTTTCGGAAGTGTTTTTCCCCGTTGGATAGCTTTGACCGCTTTCCAGTTGCCTTGTAATTTCTTTAGGGCATTTTTGGTTTCCCGATTATTTCTTCCACCGGCAAATGTTGGAAGAGTAAGGCCGACAATAATCAGACAAATCAAAGCTAATCTCATCAGACGCTCCTTTTAATTATTTTTATTTCAATGGGCTTATAAAAAATTCAGCGATAGATTCGTTCATCACGTCTGGAAATATGATCGCAAAACTGACGGCTCGATCCTTGTAGTGTTCGCATGGAATCCCCATTTAATTGGAAATTCGATTGTAGCAGAAGGAAATTTGAAAAAACAGGAAAACAACAAGCTCAGAAATGGAGCAAGATCCAACGCCGGAATTACTATTCCTTAGTTGGTAAGGAAATCTCCTAGCGGTAAGAGATTCTGGTTGAAAACTCTTGGTTTGGTTGTCCACTGCAACCCGGAAATTCGGATCTCCTCGGGCCCTGAATCACTTTCCGGTGAAAAAGAAAGGTAAATGTGGACAACTCCGATGGATTCCTGGATTATCGAGGGGTTCATTGCAGTTGGAATGTTGCAAAAAGGGGACGGATACAATCCTGTTCGGCACTCCATTTGTATGCCTATTGCAAAGAATTCCGCCTTTGT
>CAZPPD010001221.1:0-1463 GCA_964588185.1 uncultured Alcaligenaceae bacterium
AGGTGGACTAGGCAGTCCGCCAATGGAGCCTTCGGATCGATACCTGGCCCTATGGAGAATGGCTCATAAACTGGCCCTGGAGGAACTGGACCTCGAACTAGACCACGCCGCAGTAGGCGGAGCATCAGACGGAAATACCACAAGCCTCTACACTGCAACTCTTGATGGCCTGGGAGCAGTTGGAGATGGTGCCCACGCTCCCCATGAGCAACTTCGCATTTCCAAATGGGTGGAACGAACAGCTCTCCTGGCACTGTTGTTACTCGCCCCTTTTGCCCAAGAAAATTCTTAATCATATCGAGAGCTAAGGGACAATGCCAAAATACTTCTTTTCCTATCTGACCAAGATCGCATCTTTGGAGAGCACTTCTTTTTCTGTGAAAGCTCAGCCCAAAGGAAACTGGCAAACCGGCGACTATGTTGCTTGTGAAGTCCTTCCTTTGCCGGGCACCAATTCTCCCATCGAGTTGGTGACAGGTCGAATGGTGGAGGTTTCGGGTGGAGATTATGTAGTAGGAGCTCTGGGTAAACGATGTGCGACTTTACAAGCAGTGGGAACCTGGGAGGCTATAGGCGATGACTTGCGGGCAGATGCGTTGACAGCCGCTGGGGTAATTGGCCGCTGCACCTCCAAAAGCAGTTTTATGCCGTCTTTGCTGCAAATGAAATATCGTGGTCATATCCTTACTGGCGAGCACCCATTAAATATGCGGGATTGTGTGGAAAGAAAAACTCTTTCCTGCTCGCTGCCTCTCATTTTGATTATTGGCACCTCCATGGACTCGGGAAAAACTATGTCCGCGAAGGTGATAATCCGTTTGTTAAAGGCACGGAACTTTCGAGTGGCCGGAGTAAAATTTACAGGAGTAGGTCGTTACAAAGACATTCTGGGAATGAGCGATGCCGGAGCAGATTGCATCTTCGATTTTGTGGACGCAGGATTACCTTCCACCTGTTGTGAGCAAGATGAGTATGAAGGAGTTGTCGAGCATATTCTGAGTTGCATTGCTGCCGAAAATGTGGACGTCATTGTCGGCGAAGCCGGAGCTTCTCCGTTGTAACCTTATAATGGAGAGTCGGCGGTGGAAAAGTTAAAGGGAAACATTGCCTGCACTGTGTTGTGTGCCTCGGACCCCTATGCCGTATTAGGTGTGATGAAAGCATTCGCAACCCAGCCGGATTTAGTTGCAGGTCGTGCTACCTGCACTACCGCAGGAAAACAGTTGGTGGAAAGGTTTTGTCGCATCAAAGCTTTGGATCTGACGAACCCGGCTTCGTTTCCGGAACTGGGGGAAATTTTGGATCAGTCCATCAATAAGCATACTCAAAATGAGTAAGGAGCTGCTGAAAAATCCAGCAGCTCTCTTATCTTTTCAAGACTTAAGGAAGAGTGAATGGGCCATCAATCATGCGTATCGAACTCCTGATCTCCGCCTCTGCTGCGGTGTCTATCTGCTGGGCTG
>CAZPPD010001222.1:0-1462 GCA_964588185.1 uncultured Alcaligenaceae bacterium
ACGAACTCGCCAATATATAGAACTCGGCCAGAAATGGAATACCGGGCACAAAAATCGCATGATTAAAGTTCCGGCCACTGAGGGCGGTTTGGGAGCTGTGGAGGAATTAGCTGCGGCAGGTGTAACGTTGAATGTGACTCTGATTTTTACTCCTCGCCAGTACCAGATTGCCAGGGATGCTATGTGGCGCGGCGCTCAACGCCGATCAACTTTAGAAAAATTCAAATCCGTCTACAGTATTTTTGTCAGTCGGGTCGATGTTTATACCGAAAAACATCTTCCGCTCTTATCTCCGGAGGCTCAAGGGCAAGTTGGTATTGTCAACGCCAAGCGAATATGGCAAATGAACCAACGCTTTTGGGGAGATAAGAACCTTCCCCTGCAACAGGAAATGATTTTTGCCAGCACAGGGACGAAAAAGCCGGAAGACCCCAAGTGGAAATATGTTGCCGCTTTTGCCGGATCCGACATCGAAACCACTCCGCCGGCCACCAATGATGCCGTTGCCGAAAGCGGCAGAACTTTTTCCCGGCAGGTAGATCAGCTGCCTTCAGAAGAGGTATTGGCAGAAATTGAAGAAAAGGTGGATCTGCAACAACTGGAAAAGGTTCTGATGGAAGAGGGCATCAAGAAATTTGCCGATCCTCACAAAGCTCTCCTAAACTTAATTAGTGAGAAGAGAAAGGCGTTAGTATCCTAAAAACCCGCATTATTGCTTGGAGTTTTTTGCTGTGGTAAAATGGGTTAGTGTGAGGAAAAGGAATCAAAACCTCTGCAGTGTTCGTGAATAAGCGACCACTTTTTGGAGAACCGATGTTAGTTCCCGCTGGGAGCCGAAATTTGTTCGGGGCATGCAAGCCTACCAGTTGAAGAAGTGGGATCCATAAGCCGGACGTGAGGCACCCCTCTATTAATGCGGGTTCTCAAAAGCGCTTACACGGCACAGGTGGAGGTTTGCCACAAAAAAGCTCGCGGGGAGACCTGCGGGCTTTTTTATTTGGGTAATAACGGAAAACCAAACCCAACTTGAAGAAAATGCTTGTCACCGTTAAGAACCTTTGTCAAACCAAATTCTTGTCATGATTTTAGCCCCATCACAAATTCCAATAACCTCCGCTAGGAGATCTTAAAAATCGGTTATTGGGGTTATTATAATTACTTTGACCTCTGTTCCCTCTGGTAATTGAAGAGGCTATTTTAAATGAGTCTGACCATTTGTAATGATCGCTTCAACCTTGATAGACATACATAGAAACCTACCATTTTTAATAGGAAGATTATTTAAAGGACTAAATTGACAATAATTGAATTTATTACACCACAGTCCTGTCCGCTTCTTCCCGCTCCAAATGCCACAGCAACTCCCGGGCTTCCGACCGCACGTGCGACACGTGCAGCCGCCAATCAAACAAAATGATCAGCAGAAGGGACGGAATCATCCGAGAGACTCGCACCATCTACT
>CAZPPD010001223.1:0-1455 GCA_964588185.1 uncultured Alcaligenaceae bacterium
GGACTGGCGGGAAGAACAAAGAGTTCTTCCCGGCAATCCGGGCAGTTGATGACCTGATGCGTTTTTCGCCGCTGTCCGGTAATTACTTTCCCGCAGGAGCAATGAACTGCAAAGGGAACTGACGTTTGCTCTTTGGGATGACCACCTTTCCACCAAGCTTGCATTAGTTTACGAATGGCATCATCCCCGGAGTGTTTGAGACAGTATTAATTCATTACCAGCTCCGGGTGACTTTCTGCAGTCTTTGTTCCCAAAAATTGCCTGGTCAATTTGGCAAACTTCTCCAGGTGAGTTTGCAACATCTCGTCGCCCCGTTGGCGGAGGTGTTCCCTGGTATTTTGGCCTGTTAATTCGGATGCCTCCACGGAGAATTCTGCCGCATCCTTATCAAATTCCATTTGCAGAATGCTGATTTCCTCTTGGATAGAATTCCAGCGATTGGCATCACCTGAGATCACATTCTGTAGGTTATGCGACGTCTCCCAAGTTTCTTTTAGGGTAAGGCCCAGAGCTTTTGTCGAAGACCCCCTCGGCATTTCATTGCCTACTACAAATAGCGGAAAGTATAGGCTGGTACAAGGAGGTCCAAAAGCCTGCCAAACCAACAAAAAATTCTTATGCCGGGGATCCAGGTCTACCACAAAACTGGAGGTGGTTACGTCAACATCTTCCGGGGAGGCATGCCGGCATATCGGAATGGGGTAGCTTGCTCCATGTGAGGGATTTGCTTCGAAACGGGTTTCTTCGTAATGGTCCCCCAACACCCGCCGCAGAAAATTTAGATCGATACTGCCATTTTGATTTTCCAGATGAAATGTGGAACGTCCCCAACGGCGTAAGGCGGAACATTCCCCGACCAAGTCGGCTCCGATACTCCCCATGAAGTCCAATTTTTGGCCGTCATCGGGGAACCAGCCGTTATTGATTGCCAAGTCTGCCAAGCCAGGCGACAATCGATTCCAATCCTGGCGAATTACACCAATATCGCTCACCGCCCGGACTCGGCCTATCTCCTGAATGGCCCAGTAGCGACCGGCCGCCTCCATAACAAAAGCTTCTTTGGAATCCGCAATCAAGAAAATGTGGTCATCCAATTGACTGTAGCGGGATATTGTACCCGAAAGTAATTCCACCCCTTGGCGGGCACTTTGAGATCTTTCCAGAATCAATCGGACAAAGTCAGTCCCTTCCAAACCTTCCTTGCTGCTTTGCAAAGCACTATTCCAGTCGGAAAATCCAGCTGCCACTCGATGTTCATTTACTCCGTAATAAAATCCCCAGTGGTTTTCCGGCCGGCACCCCAGGCATGTGAAGGTTTTTCTGGCTTGCGGCACCTTCATGCCGTGAAAGGAAATGTATTCATCCGGGGCATGTTCTGTTCCCGGAATAACCCGAAACGTTGGTACTTCTCCTTTTGACCGGTGGATGTTTAAGCCAAATAAGGTGATTTGGGTG
>CAZPPD010001224.1:0-1451 GCA_964588185.1 uncultured Alcaligenaceae bacterium
GCATAAACGCTCGCATTTAGTAAGGACGGGATGCTAACGCAGCCAAGGAGGCTGGTATGCCCCACAAACATAGCGCTGGGCCATTTCCAAGTAATGAGTGGAAATGGATTGGGTACGTTCCAATTCCTCCGGGCGAATTTCGCGGATAACTTTGCCGGGTACTCCCATGACTACCGAACGGGGGGGAATTCGCCTGCCTTCGGTGATAAGGGTCCCTGCGGCGATTAAACATTCTTCGCCAATATCACTGCCGGATAGCAGGGTGGCACTCATTCCAATCAGGCTGTTCTTGCCGATTCGGCTGCCGTGTAAAATAGCCCCATGGCCGACGACAACGCCTTCCTCCACATTCATCGGGGCATCCGAATCCGTATGAACAACGCATCCGTCCTGGATATTTACGCGGTTGGCTAACGTGATGGTTGCAAGATCACCCCGGATGACGCAATTGTACCACACATTTACTCCCGAAGAGAGCACCACATCTCCCCGGATAACAGCATTGGAGGCTATGTAATAATCCTTAATGGCTTGCATGTTTGGATGTGCTTGGGACAAATGACCTCAATTGTGGCGGAAATTCAAACCCTTGGACTCACAAGTAAACTTACTTCTTTAACTTTTTGTCCTTCTTCGAAAATATCTGGACTTCCGGTGTATCCAATATCTCCGCAATCTGGCGAGATAATTTCTGGGCATTTCGTCCGTCGAATGAGCATCCCTTTAATACTCGGACCACTTTCCCACCTTTGTCCACGAGAATATTGGTCGGCATGGTTTTGGTATCAAAGATTTTCCAGGTTTTTCCAGCCGGATCGACAGCCCAGAGAAATTTCACTTTATTCTTCGCCACATATTTTTTGGTGAAATCAGGGTCTTCGCGGAATATTGCTAATGTTCGCAATCCTTTCTTTTCATAGGCTGTTTGCAGCTTTTGAAAGAAGGGCAATTCAATATCACAACCTCGGCAGGCACAGGTTAAGCGGACAAGAACCGGGCCTTTTTCCACCAGCTTGAGAATATCATACGTTTCTTTTCCATCCGCCGACTTTACAGTCAGAGAGGGAACCTTGTTCTTTTCCTCCCCATCAAGAGGGAGAGAAACCAGGGAAACAACAACCAAAGCAATTACTAACCGTAACATGGAAAGCCTCCTGAAAAAGCAAAGCATCTTTATTGATGATAGAGATTTTAATCGAAATTGATCGCGATCTACAAAATATAATTTGGACGGCCCAGGAGAGCCGTCCTAAGTTTTCTCCTCATCATCCTCTTCGGGAGCAACCGGAATGGTTGCATCGACTCCCATGGCAGCAATTCCGGAGACAGCAAAAGCCAGAGCACAGGCTATAAATCGCCACGTCCATTTGTCCGATCCGCTGATCGCAAGCAACACAAAGGGAGATACAAAAGCCCCAAAATTCCCCCACATGTTTCCCCACCCCAGAATC
>CAZPPD010001225.1:0-1450 GCA_964588185.1 uncultured Alcaligenaceae bacterium
TGCATCCAGCCCGACCTTGGATTCAAACCAGTGATATTTTTTGTCCAGCTTGTATGAAACTTGAGTTCCGGTGTGCATGCCGATTCCTTTGCGGTAACAGCCGTCCTGGAGAGTAAGGGAAGAGCCCAGCACATTTTGGTCTTTGGTGAGGGACCAGGTTAGCTGGAAGTAGGGATGGTGATGGTAGCTGGAAGGTTCGAGTTCGGAAAGGTAAGTGGCTTTGCCATTGGCCAGCTGGAGTGAGACCAGTTTCTGCAAGGGAATTTCGATGGGGAAGCCAAAGAGGGAGATTCCGGTCAAGGTTTTTCCTTGCTGAGTAATTCTTGCGGACTTGAGACTGAGGCGAGTTCCATTGCGAAAAACCAACTGTCCATAAGGTGCTTTCGGCTGGATCTTGGCCTGGAAAATTGTCGGCGGAGCAATGGCGGCTACTTGTTCCAGCGGGATGGTTTTGATCCGGCCGCCTTCCTTGATCCGGCAGGATCCTTTGCCGTCAAGCTGCGTCAGGATGCCGAAAATCCGGTCCCCGTTTCGGAGGAGCACCAACCCCCGAGGGTGTTTTTGGGAGGCGAGTTTTCGGATCAGGATTTCCGGCCGCAGGGTCCGCTTGGGGGCGGCAATCCAGATGAGGGACAGGTACGGCATGGGAACCTTCGTGGACTCCAAGGTCTTGGATGTCATACCAGTGGGAAGAGGGATCTCGAGAAAATCACCATTCAGGATTAACGGCTGGTTTTTTCCCAGCGGTAAGCGGTCCCCATTGGAGAACACTAACTGGGTTTTCGTAGGAAAGGGCGGCAGATAACTTCCCTTTCGGCGAAGGGAAACCAAATCTGTCCCCGCAATCAGGGCGGGCTTAGGTCCGCTGAGTCGGATAGTCCAATCCTTGGCGACCTGGGCCAATGGGCCGGGGATTTGCTTTCCGTCAGCAGTATGGACGAGGAATTGCTCCGCTTGGGCAAAGGAGTTTCCGGGGAGTATGCCAATTCCCAGGAGTAAGATGAGCCAGATGGTTTTCATCGCTGGAAAATGGGCAAGTAGTTGTTGGGGATTTGCAAGATGATTAGTGCCATGGCTGTGCAGTAGTGCGGGCAGATGCGGGCAGCGAACCAAGAGTGGTCGGCCCGTTGGAGGCGAAGCAGTTCATTGCGAATGGCAGGGAACCAGACTCGCCAATATCGGCCGCCGGCAATCCACATGGCTTGGGCGGCGTAGTAGTGGCCGTAGTAATAGTGAAGCTGGCGGTCGTTGCGAATGCCGCGGCCGATGTTCTGGCCGGGGCGATAGTTCATCAGGTAATCCAGGCCTTTCTCCACGGCTTTGCCTTCATATACTCCGGCACTGTTCAGAGCGACCACTCCTGCTGCAGTGCGGGCAAAGCCGGTGGGTCCGCCATGACGCATATAGCGGAAGCCGCCATCGCGGTGGATGTCCTGGCAGTCCTTGACGT
>CAZPPD010001226.1:0-1443 GCA_964588185.1 uncultured Alcaligenaceae bacterium
GCAGCAGGCTGCTTTTACTAGTTGGGTTCGAGAACGCACGCCCCGCAACAACAACACCACAGTGGCCAAGCCGCTTAACAGTACCAAAAGGTGAGTTAAATCCGTACCCAAAGCAACCACCATGACAATGGACATGGCCACCGACATCAACATGGAAAACCGGTAGCTATAAGCCAAGGTTAGAATCATGGCGCTAATGGTCATGGGCAAAAAGACCGCATGCCAGGGAGCAGGAGAAGCAAACAACCCGGCCGCCACGGTAACCAACACTAACGCTCCCACTCCTACGATGCCCGGAAGACTTCTGCCCACCGGTATATCAAATCGCACCACATACAAACAAAGCAGCAAAGCCAACAATCCGAAGACGAGAAATAATCCCGCTGCGTGGCGGAAACGCTCCGCCGGTTTCAAACTGTTGCGGTATTTTATGTGCTCTTTTTTCAGGATTGCCAGCTGCCGCTCCGAAATGGGTTTTCCCGCTTGAACGATGATTTTGCCGACCTTGAACTTGTCCAACGGCGATTGTTCTTTGGTGGTTGTCAGAGCCTTTTCGACCAAGGTAGGATCGGTATTGGGACCATTGGGGCCGAGGTCGGGGCTTGGGTTCTCGCTAGATTGGTTGATCAACTCCACATGATCCACCAACTCAAAATCAACCCGTACTTTAATATCGTGGGAATAGATTTCGCCAACGCGATATGGAAAAGGAGGGCCCCAGAAATAAACCAGACAGGTGACGGCCAGAGTGGTTAGAAGAACCAAGCCCACACGGAGTAACACTGTGCGACGCCAAAGATGCGTCCACAAGAATTCTTCACCCCGGGATGATCGTTTTCGGCCATCCCATCGGCCGAGACGAGAGGGCTTTTTGAGTGGACCAAACATAAAGTGTCCAAAGGATTGAAAGCAACGGTCAAACAGTCCTTATCTGAATACCGCCACTTCTGAATTCAGGCGAATCCAGTTGGTTGTAACTGAATTTGCCGGATATCAGAAGGGGAGATCTTATTAACGGTCTTTGCTTTTCCCTTTTTCATCCTCCTCGTAGGCTCGGACAATTCGCTGGACTAAGGGATGGCGAACAATATCCTTCTCACCTAAGTATACAATGCCAATGCCGTCGATTCCACGCAGACGGTCAATGGCATCGATCAATCCGCTTTTCATGGCGCGGGGAAGGTCCACTTGGGTTATATCACCCGTAATAATGATTTTGGAATTATTCCCCATCCTTGTCAAAAACATTTTCATTTGCGAGGCAGTGGCATTTTGGCCTTCGTCTAAGATTATCAAGGAATTATTGAGGGTTCGGCCCCGCATGTAGGCCAAGGGTAAAATTTCAATAATATCATTTTCAATATATCGTTTCAGCTGCTCCGGTTCCATTAGGTCGGCCAAGCCGTCAAATAACGGTCGTAGGTATGGGTTGATTTTTGCGGC
>CAZPPD010001227.1:0-1418 GCA_964588185.1 uncultured Alcaligenaceae bacterium
TACTTTGCAAAATCAGTTCTCCACTGACTGCGCCTACACTGGGGTCCGCAAAGTTCCGGAGTAACTTTTTCATGGCATCCGGAGCCCAGGTTTGGCGAGCATCGGCAAAGACAATAATGTCTTCGCCGGCTACCTCGCAACCTCGGGAAAGTGCCTCTGCCTTGCCGACATTCTCCGGGATTTCAATCACCTGTACTCCAAGGTGTTCGCAGGAACGTGCAAGTTCTACTGTCCGATCTGTGGAACCGTCGGATACAAGGATCACCTCTCCCGTGAGGGCTGAGGTTTGGAGCGAGGTGGTCAGCTCCTCAAGGCGGGATTGGATTCTGCTCTCCTCATTATGGGCTGCCAGAACTATGCTCACTGAACCTGAGAAATCTCCTTTAACAGGAAGCCGAGGACGTAGCTGAGCTGTTATTGCCATAAGCAACGGATAGAGTGCATAGGTGTAGATCACCAGAGCGAAACTTGTCCAGAAAATTACTTCTAATAACATAGGCGTTTGTTAGATTAAGGCAGGAGTATGACCGCCTGCCGATTGGAAATTTCCTTTTCAAATAACTCATAGTAGGCTTCTGCTTGGCTTTTAAAGGTAAACTCTCGCTCTACCCGGTCGTAGCCGTTTTGTCCCATTTGCTTTCTTTGATCCGGATTCGCCAACAATGCTTCGATTCGATTGGCGAGGAGTTTTACATCACTTGCCGGTACCAAATACCCATTATGACCATCTTTTACTACCTCAGGTGTGCCGCCCACTGCAGTAGCCACGACGGGAACTCGTGAAGCAAAACTTTCCAGAACAACCACTGGTAATCCTTCTGTAAAAGATGATAGGACCATCAGATCGAATCCCGGAAACCAACGATTCAAGTCGGTG
The DNA here is from genome assembly GCA_964588185.1 of uncultured Alcaligenaceae bacterium. GTDB lineage: Bacteria > Planctomycetota > Planctomycetia > Gemmatales > Gemmataceae > CAZPPD01. Next base: position 878 of record CAZPPD010001227.1, read on the forward strand.
CGAAAACCGGGAAGAATGATTTTTTCCTGCAATTGTTTCTTGCGAATGAGGCCATCAAACTCCTGGCGAAGAGGACCGTCACCGAAGATCACGAATCCAACATCTGATCGATTCTGCAATACAATACCTGCAGCTTCGATGAGTTGAGCGAAGCCTTTTTCAGGGCTAAATCTGCCGGCAGCACCTACAACATAGGTGACAGGGTAAGGGAAAAACTGCAGGAGCTGTTGCCGATAGCTCTCGTCAAACTGCTCAAAGGAACTCACATCGATGGCGTTGCGTATGAGATGTACTTTTTTAGGACTGACTCCTGCTTGTTTCACTTTTTTTACTTGTTGTTGCGAGACGCAGACAACTGCATTCATTAGGCGCAGGCAACAGCAATCCAGTGTGTCATAGAGCCTCACTTTTAGTGTGCTGCCTGTCCATCCATGAGACACGGAGATAACGGGAAGACCGCTTCTGCGACCTGCAGCCAATCCCAACAAATCCGGCTTGTAACCATGACAACATAAGATATCCGCTTGAAGTTTTCGCAACC
>CAZPPD010001228.1:0-1417 GCA_964588185.1 uncultured Alcaligenaceae bacterium
GCCGGCGGGTTTAACGGGAATCTCGGTTTCCAAGGAGCTACCCAGGCCCAGCCGCTGATTCAGTTAATTACCACGGTGGTTGCGCCCGGGGAATGGTTTACTACTCCCCAGCAACAAGCTTTCCAAAATATACAAGGCGGCTTCGGCGCCTTTAACGCCGGCGGCTTCAATATCGGCGGCGGCTTTAATATTGGCGGCGCCAATATCGGCGGTTTCAATGCCGCCAATGTGGGTGGTTTCCAAATCGGCGGTGCCCAACTCGGCGGTCAGATTGGCGGAGCCATTGGCGGAATGCCGGGAGCCGGCCCCCCTGTTCCGGTCGGTCAAGGCGGCCCTGCGGACATCCGCACTGCTAATACCATCGATTTCTTCGCCCCTGCCCTTGCCTTGGTGGTTCGAGGAACGGCTCGGGTCCATTACAAATCCACGGGCGGAGTAATTGGCGGCAAAGCCAATGAGATCGAAGGTCCTAACCTTTTGGGTAAAGCCGACGGCAAAAAAGGAAAGGTCCAATTAGCCAAGAACAAACAGAAGAATCCCGGTGGTGTTGCCGGACTTCAAGATAAACAAACCGATAAAAATCTCGATGCAACGGAAATCTGGGAGGAAGCTATCACCAAGAGTTCCGGTGACCCCGGTGTGGTTATCGCCTCGGTGGACTTCCTATTTGAAAACGAGAAATACGATCATGCGGCCGAGTTGCTCAAGGCTTCTCTCCGCCATGGCGTGATCGTTCGTCCCTGGGTGTACGAAGCAATGGCCATTGCCATGGATGCAGCCGGAATGGGATCCCCCGAAGAAATCCGGCGGCTACGCTTGTCGGCGCTTTCCTTGGATCCCAACGACGCCGAGGGATTCTTGATTGCGGCCAAAGCTCTTGCCGACCACAAGGAATACGAACGAGCGATTTCCTTCTGCCGGCAAGCGGCAACGATTGAACCAAATAACTCCCAAGCCTATGTCAAAGCCCTGACCTATGCCAAGCATCACAAGGATGCCACGGCGATGAGTTGGGCAGCCGGGGAAATCCTGGCACGGGATTGGGCGGTAAATAACCGAAAACTCCATCTCAAAGCCGAGACGGAACTAGACCTGTTGGCCCAAAGGTTGGAACGGGAAAATCGCAAGGAGGAATCAGCCAAGTTGCGGCGAACTCTCGACCGGGCTGACCGTCGGGATTTGGTCATTCGCCTGAGTTGGGAATCCGGTTTGAGTGGACCTGCCGATTTGGAACTTGAAGTGACCGAACCAAACGGCACCCTCTGCTGCAGCCGAACCCGGCAAACGCCGGGAGGTGGAATTCTGCTCGGTAATGACTTGGATAACTTGACCCAAGCCGAATATGTGGCCGCGAAAGCTTTCTCCGGCGAATACAAAATCAACATTCGCCGGCTTTGGGGACAACCGTTCGCATCCA
>CAZPPD010001229.1:0-1403 GCA_964588185.1 uncultured Alcaligenaceae bacterium
AGGGATTTTATCTTTTTGGGATTCGCGCAAATGAGCACAAAGATCCCATTAACTTTAAATGATTTTGCTCGTTTGATTGCCCATTTCTTGAAATAAGCATTGACTGTCTCTTCATTTTTTTGGTCAATCTCAGCAAAAGATTTGGGCGGCGCCGCAATGGTCTCAATCATCATTTCCTTGTGGAATTGCTTTTTGAGATTGTCAATTCGTTTCTGCGCTTATATCCGGGCTTGGTCCGAAAAGATGCCGACACCATCCAAGACCCAAGGCAGCCGGTCGGTGTAGGTTAATCCCAATGCCCCAAACAAAACCATTGCTGCAAGAGTTAACAGCCATTTTACTTTAGTTAATGCTGGGCTCATTGTCAGTCTCCTAAATTTCGCAATTCGCGGACACCTAGTGAGTTTTTGTTTCCTTTTACATAAGATGAAAGGATTACGGATTCGAGACCGCGTCCTTGATTTGTCCTATAACAAATAGATCATCGGAATTAGCGAAAAGGTCAATCTCTCAAATATCAGAGAAATTCCCGAAACAGAATATGTAAGGATTATCGCAAATTGGAACAATTTCATTCCACTACAATATTGGCAGTTCGTCACAAAGAAAAAGTGGCCATTGGCGGCGATGGACAGGTTACCTTGGGCAATGTCGTCATGAAAAATGATGCTCACAAGATCCGCAAGCTTAACGACGGCAAAGTGGTAGTCGGATTTGCCGGAGCTTCAGCGGATGCTTTCGCCTTATTGGAACGTTTCGAAGCCAAGTTGAAAGACTTCCAAGGGAGCATTGCCCGAGCCGCCACCGAACTGGCCAAAGAATGGCGTATGGACAGAGCCCTGCGCCGGTTAGAAGCCATGATGATCGCGGTGGACCGTGGCAATTTGCTGCTCATCAGCGGTACCGGAGATGTCATACAACCTACCGACGGAGCGGCCGCTATTGGTTCCGGGGGTTCCTACGCCCTGGCGGCAGCCCGAGCCCTGATTCGCCATGCGAATCTTTCCGCTGGGGAAATCGTTCGCAATGCCTTGGAGATTGCCGGAGATCTATGTATTTACAGTAATCAGACTATTGAGGTAGAAGAGCTGGATTAATAATTTCATTTTGAAGATTTCTGAGATCGAATTGAATTGTTATAGGAGATGATTGTGGCCGATATGACTCCTCGCCAGATTGTGGCAGAATTAGATAAATATATCGTTGGACAGGATGCAGCTAAAAAAGCCGTGGCAGTGGCCATTCGCAACCGCTGGCGCCGGCAACAACTGGCTCCTGAGTTGCGAAAGGATATTACCCCGAAAAACATCATCATGATCGGGCCAACCGGCGTAGGGATAACGGAGATTGCCCGCCGTTTGGCGGAACTGGTCGGGGCTCCGGTTGTCAAAGTCGAAGCAACC
>CAZPPD010001230.1:0-1386 GCA_964588185.1 uncultured Alcaligenaceae bacterium
GGAGCAGCAGCTTTGACCAATCCCTTCTTTTCCAGAATCTTTTGGGTTATTTCTTCCATTAATTCCGTGTTTTCTCGAAGGAATTGCTTGGCATTTTCCCGGCCCTGACCAAGACGGATTTCTCCATAGCTAAGCCAAGATCCACTTTTCTCGACAATGCGTTCGGCAATTCCCAAATCAATTAGATCCCCCTCCTTGCTGGCCCCGCGGTCATACATCAAATCAAACTCTGCCATCCGGAACGGCGGTGCCACCTTGTTTTTGACCACCTTCACACGGACTCTGGACCCGACCGTCTCATCGCCGTCTTTGACGGAAGTTACCTTACGAATTTCCACCCGAACCGAACTGTAAAACTTGAGAGCCTGACCGCCGGAAGTCGTTTCGGGTGAGCCAAACATAACCCCGATTTTCATGCGGATCTGGTTGATGAAAATCATAGTGGTTTTGGACTTGTTAATCAGAGGAGTCAAGGTTCGCAAAGCTTGACTCATAAGCCGGGCTTGGGTACCGACCTGAGGGTCGCCGATTTCCCCTTTCACTTCGGCCTCCGGGACCAAAGCCGCCACGGAGTCGAGAACGATAATATCGACTGCGTTGGATTTGATGAGTAATGCCGCAATGTTTAGTGCTTCTTCGGCACTGGAAGGCTGACTCACGAGAAGGCTTTCGAGGTCTAAGCCCAATTTTTTTGCCCAGCTGGGATCCAAAGCGTGTTCCACATCAATGAAGGCGGCAACTCCGCCTTCTTTTTGCACCGAAGCAACCGCATGGAGGGCCAAGGTTGTCTTTCCGCTGGATTCGGGGCCGAAAATCTCGATAATTCGGCCTCTTGGCAGTCCCCTGCCCCCCAACGCCAAATCCACACTTAAAACTCCGGTAGAAATGCCCGGTACTTCTGCGACCGCAGAATCGCTCAGCTTCATAATGGCATTTTTTCCCATTTGCTTTTCAATCTGCAAAAGAGCTTCCTTCAACTCGCGATTTTGATTGCTATCTGCCATGATTTCTCCTTTGGAACCGGGACGACAAAGCTCGCCTCTCATAGTGTACTTTTGTTAATATACTCTCGAATGATTGCAGATCAAGCTTAACTTTGGAAAAAATCCTTGATTTCAAAAAAACAGAGCAGCAGCAAAGCAGACCCATTCTCCTATAATAAAATTAGTAAGTACCTATCGGGATGATTTTTATGGCTAAGCTTCACACCATCAATTCCCTTTCTCCTTGGGAATTGGCAGCCGAGACAATTGCGGTAAAGATTCGCTGGCTGGGTTTGGTAATTGGCTATGTAATAGTCAACACCAGCGAGGTCAATTTGGACGACCAAATGATCCTGAATGCCATCATGGCGTTGGGAATCATTAACGTTGTGTTGGATACGGC
>CAZPPD010001231.1:0-1378 GCA_964588185.1 uncultured Alcaligenaceae bacterium
TTCCGCTGAGTTAGAGGGAGTCTAATAAATAGGGGATTTAAAATCGCTGTTTGTTGACGGTGAAACCGGTGCCCATTGTTGTCAATGAGGGACATTGTTACCTATTGGCACCCTTCGGCATTGTTGCATCGGTGCGCGGCAGCAATTGGCACCTAAAAACACCCTCAAGATGATCTGGAATTTTTGCAGATCCCCTATCCCCCAAACTATGGCGAGGGAAATTGACTGGACGGATTCTTTTTATTCTTTACTACCACCTCATACCGGTTGATAATTAACCCGATTTTCCTTCCCACTCGGAGCATCCTCATGAGGTCAACACTTACTTTTGCTTTTATCACCCTTTGCTTGACCGGCTGCGTGTTTGAGAAGAAAACCGTCATCTTAAACATTCCGGAGGACTCTCCCAAAGCTGAAATTTTTCTTCTTAACGAAGGGTGTAGTGTCGGGAAGTTGATGAACGTAAATACCTCGATTGATTTTCTCAAGCATTACCGGGAAACCAATACCATTGCCTCGGTTTTCTTTTTGGATGAAATGATTGTTTCCTTAAAACTAAAGGAGAAAAAACCAAAGGAATCTCCACTAGAAGCTTGGGAGAAAAAGCACTTTCGCTTCAGCGGCTGGACTTTCTACACCGATTCGGAACGAAAGCGAAAACTAGGCTGCTACCAAAAGGTTACTATTCCCGATCGCAACAAGCTGGTGAAGGAAATCAACTCCATCATTTCCGAGGCCTTGGGCAAAGAGAACGCCAACCTGGGAAGTAGTAAGCAGCAGGAAAAGAACCGTAAGAACATCGAAAAACTGGAAAAAAATCTAAAAGAACAATGGGAGATATACCGGTTAAAATATCCCGGTTTCCAATTGGTCGCTGCCTTTGGGAAGATTGTCCTGGAACTCGATGAGGAATCCGGAAAACTACTCACCCAAGCCGCCGAAAATTCTCACCAATGGCTCCGCATCAAACCCGGCATGGTCACTGTCCACTTTCCGGTAACCAAGGAATGTGCTCTCCGCATTAAGAATAAGGCAACTGTCCTGAAAAAACTGTTTGCGAAAGACGACCCGCTTACCTTGGAAGCAGGGTCCAAAGGGATAACCTTCAAATTCGGCAGCGGAAAAGGTTCCTCGATTTGGTTTACCATGACCAACTCCACATGGGTCAAAACAAACCTGGATCCCGAGTTGATTAAAGGAGTTGATCCAGAGGAAAAAACCACTGCAAAGAAACTCATTCGCCGGTTTCTTAAAGCAGAAAGCAACTAACTTTAGATGGATACTTCGCAAAGGAGTTGTTCGTTATACGCGTAGGCGCAGACCCCATTCTTATCCCTTCCGCAAAAATTAGTTTCGGGCTAATTGTTCCTATGCACTC
>CAZPPD010001232.1:0-1375 GCA_964588185.1 uncultured Alcaligenaceae bacterium
TCGGAAATTGTCGGGCTCTACTGCGTGCTGGACGAAGCGGGAAACCGGCACTACGTTCCCTCCTGTGTAGAAGCAAATTCCTCATTGGGCCAAGTGGTTTTGGGTCGGCCACTCCATTGAGAGCTTCGTAGTAGGGCTTCTACGGACCAGGAGCCGAGCCTTAGTGCTCGGCTCCTGAGGAATTCTCCCCCCTGGGTTCTCCTCGTGCTTCCCCAAATTTAGCTTCGGACTTGAATTAATCCTCGGACTTGACCGCCATGGCCGGCGATGATTTGAATCATTTCCTGAAGACCGGCTGCCTGGCCATCGGACTGGGACACCACCGGAAACGTGGCATCACAGGCGAGTGCTAATTCCAGTACTTTTTCCCGGCAATTCCAGGCTGGCCCATTTACAAACACCGCATCAAAGTGTTCCTGAAGCTCGCCAATTAAACAACGAAGTTCTTCCGTGATTTCCACGGCCTCCTCAGCATCCCCAAACAGCAAAGCACTCAAGTTCGCAACCTTTGTCGCTTGCACTGCCTGGTCTAATGCCAAGTTGCCTGCCAGCACCGCTTGCAAGCCGGGCGAGTCGGCTAGATTCAAATGGGCTCCTACCGACAATGGGCCGGGATTGAGGTCCACTAGGATTACTGAACCCGGTGAGTTCTTGCAGGCAGCAAGAGCCAAGTTGACCACCGAATGAGCTATCGGCACCTCAAAGTTCAATGCAGAGAACAACAAGACTCTTGGCGGCCCCGACCCGGCGAACAAATGTTCGATCAAGCGGAAGTACTGCTGATTGGAAGGGTGTTTCGGCTGATGATAAACCAGTAGATTTTCCGCCGGGGTTCCGGCAGACACCTGCTTTGCTGACGGAGATTCCGTGTCCGGCGAAACCAATGCCGGCTCCGTTATTTCTTCCATCTTCGCCAATTTCGGTTTTTCCGGAGCCGAGGGAACCGGAAAGGCCAGCACATCGGGCGAACCATCGATGGTTCGGGTCCGGCCATCCCATTCAATAAAAGGAAAGACTTCTTCCATCGATTCCTCTTCTTCGGTTTCCGCCACTAATTTAATTACCGGTTTTTTCCCCGGATTCATTGCCTTCTCCGGGAATCCGAAGCGAGGGTTCGTTTCGGCCGATTTCAGCGTATCAATCATTCGGGCCATGGGTTGTCTCCTCAGGTTGTGCCAACGTAATCCTTTGGATTTTTTGGAGTGCGGTGGCTTTCGACACAGCTTTGGATCCTTTGGATTATTTTGGAGTCGGTGTGCGGGTGCTTAGTACCAACCATTCCGGCACACCCCAAACAAGATCATCCGCTAAGTTGTTTTGTTTCACCCTCAGGCAGGTTTTTTGGGAGGGTCAAATAGTCGGTAAGCTAATACAT
>CAZPPD010001233.1:0-1357 GCA_964588185.1 uncultured Alcaligenaceae bacterium
AGACCATTAGGTGGATCACAAACCCAACTTCAGTTTGACACCCGGGGGGATTTATTTCCCGGCGAATTGAATTCTCGGATTTATCCCTCCCAAATCAAATTTTCAGCTAGACAAATCCACGGAAGTCTTTATAAGCCTTCTTCCCTTTCATCGACCAAGAAAAAAGTCATTCAAAGGAATGCTTGAAGCAAAAGCATACTTGCTGATTCACAATTCCAATGGGGATTGGTATTGCCGAATGCAGCGCTTGGGGGACTGGAATAGGTGTAAGGGTCGGTCAGCATTAAAGTTTTATTTAATTCGTGTTTTGCCGGTTTTTCGTGGAGGTGAGCCGCTGCTGCAGTCGATAACAACGGAGCAAGCGGTTTTCATTTCCGCTCACGGGGGAGCTTCGGGGAACTTCGCGGACTCAGGATTGAGATCACGAAGATAAGGCTTCCTTTTTCCAAGGACGGGGTTTGGCAAGTGTCGTCGGTGTTTCAAGTTCCAACCACCATTAATTGGGCCGGCTGCGGAATTCGTTGTCGCCGCCCGGAACAATTATTGAGTATCAGCACCGATTCCATTTGTCTTACAGCAGGGAGGAGTCCATGGTGACACACGTTGACGTGGATGTCCAGCAACTGTGGCAGGACTACAAAACGGAACCCACGATCGAAATGCGGAACCAATTGGTCGAGCGCTATTTGCCTCTGGTCAAATACAACGCCGAACGCATTTGGGCCCGATTGCCTGAAGGAGTGGACCTGGATGATCTCATCAGTGCCGGCGTGTTCGGCTTGATGGATGCCATCGATGCTTTCGATCTGGAGCGTGGGGTTAAGTTTGAAACCTACTGCGTTCCCCGGATTCGCGGGGCAATGCTGGACGAACTTCGCACCATGGATTGGGTTCCTCGGCTCGTTCGGAGCAAGCACACAAAGCTGGAAGAGGCACGAAAATCACTGGAAGCCGCTTTGGGCAGACCGCCCCGGCCGGATGAAATGGCCGAAAAGCTTGGCATAACCCTAGAGGAATTTGAAAAGATGGAGGGAGATGCAACCGCTGTCGGCCTCGTCAGCCTCAACAAAAAATGGTACGAAACCGACAGCTACAAAGACGTCCGCGAGATCGATATTCTCGAAGACAAAAAAGCGGAAGATCCCACCCACAAACTCCAAAACCGCGACCTGATGCGATTGGTTACTCGCGGCCTCAACCGCAACGAACGCCTGATCATCATCCTCTATTACTACGAAGACATGACCATGAAAGAGATCGGCGCCACACTGGATTTGAGTGAGTCCCGCGTCAGCCAGATGCACTCCAGTATTGTTTCCCGATTGCAATCGCAGCTTTCAAAAAGGCGCCCGGAATT
>CAZPPD010001234.1:0-1357 GCA_964588185.1 uncultured Alcaligenaceae bacterium
AAGCGGGCACAAGACTCTCCGAATAAGAGGAGAGGTTCTTCTTCAAGTCTTTTTCCTTTTGATTTTGATTAACTCAAAAATTAAACTCCCCCCGAAAGAACAATCCCTGGAACATCACATCCCCACTTGAACCGCCGACGTCTCCGACTCCCCACCATTGTTCGTACAGGTAGCCGAATGTGAAGCGCACCCAGTTTGCATCGTGGGCGGGGGAGTAGCTGAGGCCGGCTTCCAATCCGAAGATGGGGACGGTTCGACCGCCGCTGACATCTACCGCTCCGCCAATGAGTGAACCGTCGGCAAGACGGCGGGTTTCTTCGAAGGACTGATCGCCGTCGCCAAAGATAACGGCTCCTTCCAGTTTGCCGTACAGCGAAAATCCCGGGGCCTGATCGAAGAAGCGGTGGACGGCAAAGCCGAAATGCGGTCCCGCTCCCACGAAGTTGCTGCTGGCCCGTTGGCCCATCACCATTCCCGATGCCCGGGTGTCGTAGTATACAGTCCCGATGCGGACTCCGGCGTTCCATTGCAGTTGCCATAGCGGAGCGAAGGGAATTTCCGGGCTGCTGTAATCAATATCTACCGAATTTAGGTTCAACCGGCTTTCCTGGAAAGCGGTGCCGGCGGCGTCAAAGCCGGGAATCATGGCTGTGCCTTCACTGACAACCGAACGGTAAGCGACCAGGATCGAACGCCCGGAGTTTGCAAAGCGATAGCCGAGCACAATGCGGGGAGCACCGGTCCAATCCAAATCCGCCGCAGTCAAGCTGACCGGGGCAGGAGCTCCGGCGACCATCGGCGTACCACTCAGACGGCCGTTAATTTCCGGGGCGACCAATGCCACTTCAAAGGCACTGAAAAAACCTGCCGGACGTGTCAGCGGATATCCACCACGAGCAAGGGGGGTTGGTTCGCCCGGGAAAACGGGCGGATTGATCACGCCTTGGGGTTGCGGCACAACTCCGGGACTTGGGCCGGGAAAAGGCGGGGGAGTGAATCCTTGGGGATTGGGATTGGCATTCGGTTGACTCGGAGTTCCTCCCGGCGGCAGTGGCGGCGGAATTTCACCGTTCGGTTGGGGAACGGAAATTTGCGCTGGAATAGTAGGAGCCCTTTTCCATTGGGGCTGCGCGGACTCCGGTAACCTTTGCGGATTGGGCTGAGTTTGTGCAAAGGCTGGAAAAGCGAACGAAAGGAGTACCAATGCAACAAATGAGGACTTCGAGAGAAGGTGGGTCATTTCCTTTCCCTCCAAGAAATGGGTCGAAACCAACCATTGCATATAGAAGGGTGGTATTAATATCAATAGAGAAACAAGAGGGGTCCACTGAATTTTGGGTTTGTGATCCACCTAATG
>CAZPPD010001235.1:0-1332 GCA_964588185.1 uncultured Alcaligenaceae bacterium
GCTTAACGATGATTGCTGCCATCTTTGGCACTCGGTGGTTGAAAGCGAAAACCTTGGGTCTTTTGGTTGTTTCGATCGTTGTTCAAATAGGATTGCCCAGACCGGGATCCGGATCCGGATTCCGGGGGTGTGTAAACAACTCCTTGTTTAGACAGGAGAATCGGCGTTTTCAAATTAACCCCACCAATCCGTTGAACTTGAAATGGTTGTTCTTCCGGGGTGAGTCGGAGTTGAAAAATTCGTTCCAGGTCCTCTTCACCGATAGATATTTCACCCCTAAGGAATTGTCTCACCTTGGTGTCCTCATCGCCAAATTCCCGACTGTCGAGGAAGGAAACTCCCGGATAACCGCCTTTCTTGTCCGCCTTTGGGACGGGAACCAGAGAAATATCCCCTTTTATTTTGCCGAACTCAATTAAAGCTGCCCGGTAAGGGTTTGCCTCCAGGATAAAATTGCTGGGCTCATCCTTTTTGATTGGAATCATGAGCGTCCATAGACTATCCCGCTTCGCAATTACCTTGAGATTTCGCGCAATGCGGGCGGTTTTGGTGGAAGCATTATCGCAATCTCCGCCAGGGCAAACCTTGGCACTAAGATAAACATCCACGAAATCATTGCGCCGAATAAGGCCCCCCGCCGCCTTCTCTCTCGGCACAGATACATGCACCGCTCGCATTCCTGGCCCAAGACGCTCGTCCAGTCCCTCAGGAAAGGCTAATTCCTTGAAATGCTCTCGAAGCAGTGGTTCGCCGGCAGGGATAGCAACTTGAGTTATACGGTTTTCGGCAGCTTCGCGAAGGGGAGGCAAATAGCGAGTGGGATCTCTTTGAAAGTCGGCATATTCCCTTTGTGACATCTGGCGGATGGTCACATCGTTTTGGCCAATCCGAATATCTTCGAATAAATTCTTCCGCGCTACTAAAACACTGGGCAGTTTTTTCTCTTTCTGGGGCGGGGCAGATGCGAAAACCCCAGAATATCTAGCCACCTATAAGACACCAAGGGCTAGAAGTACAGCAACAGTTAGGGCTACAAAGGTGCTGGCTCTCATGATTTTTTGCTCTTAACGGGTAAGGTTTGATGAAAAATCTGGGTTAAATAGGAATTAACAGTTTGCACAGATTTTTCGGAAATTCAACAAAAAAAATAAAAATCTATTTAATTGTTATATTCCCTACGGTAATTGAAGGACATGCGTTGCTCCCTTCTCATTACGGTACGCCCAATAAGAATTTCATCCTGAATGCTTAACCCAATTATCCCAAGCAAGTCTGGAACAATGGCAGTGGCAGGGGTTTCAATGCAAACAGTTACCGGTTCACCTACGGGGA
>CAZPPD010001236.1:0-1319 GCA_964588185.1 uncultured Alcaligenaceae bacterium
TTCATTTTCCGTATCGCAAAGACAGCAATTTGGACGGGCAAGCGCCCATTTACCTGGGGCCGGAATCCAAGTCTTTTTCCAAGGGACTTTCCATGCATTCCTACACGGAGCTGGAATACGAACTCAATGCGAAGTTCAAAACCTTCAAGGCGACCTTGGGAGTGGATCCTCGTATTGGAACTGAGAGCGAGGCAATTGTCACGGTGCGCTGCGATGGCCTTCAGGTGTTTAAACAAAAAGTGGACCCCAAGAAGTTGATTCCGATTTCCCTCAACGTCCGGAATGTAAACAAGCTGAAAATCATCGTGAGTTCCGATCCGAACAATATATTGGATCTCCACGACCATGCAACCTTGGCGGATGCCAGGGTCTCGCAATAAGAGTTGAACGAAACGCAATCTTCAATGGAATAAGATACTCCACCATCCATAAAACAGGTACGCCTCATGCGAATCAAGTTCACAATTCTAACCATGGTAACTTTGGTTGCCCTAATCGGAATTCATAGCCAAAAACTCTTCGGCCAGGACAAGGATCTCCAGGCTGTCCTTAAAGACCAAGCCCGCCGAGTAAAGGTGATTGAGAAGGTGAAGCCTTCGGTGGTCGCCGTTTTTGCTCGCGGCGGCAAAGGGGGCGGTTCGGGAGTGCTGATCAATCAAGAAGGCTATGCCTTGACCAACTTCCACGTTGTCCGGCCGGCGGGTCCGCTGATGAAATGCGGCCTCCCGGATGGGGTATTGTATGATGCGGTGTTGGTGGGCTGGGACAAGGTGGGCGATGTGGCATTGATCAAGCTGCTGCCGCCAAAAGGGGCCAAGAATTTTGAATTCCCCTTCGCCGTTATGGGCGACAGCGACAAAGTCCGGGCAGGCCAATGGTCCTTGGCCATGGGCAATCCTTTCCTGCTCGCTACTGACTTCACCCCCACGGTTACTTTCGGCTTGATCAGCGGTGTCCACCGCTACCAATATCCTGCGGGCACTTTGTTGGAATACACCGACTGCATCCAGATCGATACTTCCATCAATCCAGGCAATAGCGGCGGGCCGCTCTTCAATATGGATGGGGAACTGATCGGCATTAACGGCCGGGGGTCTTTTGATAAACGCGGCCGCGTCAATTCCGGAGTAGGCTATGCCATCTCCATAAACCAGATCAAAAACTTCATGGGCCACTTGCGCGGCGGCCTGGATGTGGATCATGCCACCTTGGGGGCCTTGGTGACCACCCAAACCGGCCGGGATAATCTGGCGCAAATGCTGGTGACTTCCATACTGGAAAATTCCGATGTTGCCCGGCGCGGCTTGGACTTGGATGAT
>CAZPPD010001237.1:0-1315 GCA_964588185.1 uncultured Alcaligenaceae bacterium
ACCCATCTTCAACAGTCGGATCTCTTAACTGCCTTCCCCTCATACACTTGTGGCGCGGCCATTGTGCTTTGGCACTACAGGGGGAACGGGGGCTGGTTCCGTTAGGCTTCGCGGACTGACGGGCCGAGGCCGACTCCGGCTGCTTGGATGGCTTTGCCTGCGTCGCCGCTGGTAGCGGTCCGCACCACGAAGGTCTTGCCGGAAGCGGTGACCGTGATTTCCTGTAGTTCGTCGAGGTCTTCCAGCAGGCGACGCCACTCCACCCGCCATCCCCGGGCGCGGAGTCGAGCTTGGAGTTCCTTCATCAACAGCAGAGCTAAGAAGCTGCAGAACACGTGGCCGCGGATGGTGTCGTCGCACTTGTGGTAGATCGGCCGTGTTTCCAAGATCGATTTCATGCTGCGGAACAGGTCTTCCACCATCAGTAGGTCTTTGTACTTCAAGGCGACCTCTGCTGCCGGCAGTTCCGTGTCGGTTCGCACCACCCATTTGCCATCGAAACGTGCCTCCGCCTCGGCTTGCTGGTGATCGATTTCAAAAGCACCTGGTTGAGTTTGTTTGAGGTACTTGCGATAGCCGCGGTTGGCCACCAAGCTTTTGCCGCCTCGGCAAAGCTGCTCCTCCAGCTTGGCAAGGATGATCTCCCGGTCGTGGCGATCTTTGCTCGCCTGTTCTTCGTTGTGGCAAACGATGTAACGACGCTGCTCGACGCGAACCTCCTTGACCTTCAGAGGAGCCGGATCCTTACTCTTTTCCCGAGGTCCATGGACCTCGCGATAGCGTCCGCCTCGCGTAAGAACCTCCTCGCGGATTTCTTTCACACTCCGCAGTCGCGCTCCAAGGATGTAGCGAATGTCACGTCGGCCGAGTTGGGCGATCGTGTCTTCGCTGATCATGCCGCGATCGGCGACAATGCACACCTTGTCGATGCCGAAACGCTGTTTGACACGATCGATGACAGGAATCAAGGTCGTCACATCGGCGGTATTGCCCGGCAGCAACTCGCTACAAATCGGACGACCCTCCTCATCCAGCACTACCGCCACGACGATCTGCTTGCGGTCGGATCGATGATCTTTGCTGTAGCCGTATTGACCCAGACTTTCGCCGCCATCTCCTTCGAAGTAGATGCTGGTGGTGTCGAGGAAAACTAGTTCGAGTCCGCTAAACAAATCACGCCGCTGGGCGAAGAGTTGCTCTTCAATCTCATCCTTGCGCAAACGTGGTCCCAAGCCTTCACTTTGTGGTTGCTGCTCCTGAGGTTGCTGCTCCTGAGGTTGCTGCTCCTGAGGTTGCTGCTCCTGAGGTTGCTGCT
>CAZPPD010001238.1:0-1303 GCA_964588185.1 uncultured Alcaligenaceae bacterium
GAAAGCCAATCAACATCGACCACTTCATACCATTTAGGCCGTTGCTCGTGCTCTATGAGTTCGACGGTCCGAAAACATTCACACACCAGGATCAAGACGGTGAGTTGTATTTGGCCCATTGGTGCGATGAGGATCAGGACATAGTGCGGTATGGCGTCGTGCCTTTTTCGGACGAATTTACCAAGCGCCTGGAGAAGGGCCAAATGACCATTCGGCAAGCGTTGGATCAACCAAGAGTGTGGGTCTTGGACGTTGACCACGAAGGAAACGTCAAGACCGGCTTCCGACTCAACCTTTCGGAACTGCCGGAGAACGCTTTGCCGAAAGAAGGAACTATGCATTCGGCAGAATTGGAGAGCCAAGTAAAAGAATAGCGAGACATCCTTGTGCACCATTGCTGTCAATATGCAGTGCAGCCTCATTTCCTGCCAAGCGATCCAATCCTTCTGAGGATTCCTTCCAACGTTTCTCGTGTCAACGGTTTCACTAAGTGCTCGTGGAAACCCGCGGAGCGGACGGCTTGGCGGTCTTCATTTTTTCCGAAGCCGGTCAGGGCCACTAGGTAAGTGCTGCTGTTGCTTTCTCGAGCTTTGCGGGCCACCCCATATCCATCCAAAATTGGTAGACCCACATCCACAAATGCCAGATCAGGATTTTGCTCCGTGATAATGTCCAAGCCGTCTTTCCCGTCGGCGGCCTCCAATACCTCAATGCCTTCCAGCCGGAGAATCGCTGCCAACATCTCCCGGCTGTCGGCGTTATCCTCGACGATGAGAATTCGCGGGGGCTTTCCGGCGGGAATTGCCGGGCCTTCTTTCGGTTTAAATTCCGACCCTTCCTCAGAAAGCGGTAATCGGATCTTAATAGAGCAACCTTTGCCCCCCCTTCACTATGGGCGGATACTAAACCGCCATGCAACCGGACCAAATCTCGAACCAACGTCAGCCCTACTCCCATGCCCCCTTCAGATCGGTCCAGACCTTCCTGGGTTTGCACGAACAGTTCAAAAATTTGATCCAGCATTTTCTGATTGATTCCAACTCCGTTGTCTTTGATTTCAAGTTCTAATTCATCTTTTTCCCCCTTGAGAGAAATTTGAATCATTCCCCCCGGCGGTGTGTATTTAATAGCATTGGTCAACAGGTTTTCTTGGATCTGCAATAATCGGGCTCTATCGCCGCACACGAAAATAGGCTCTTCAGGAATATTGAGCTTTAATTCTTGGCCCTTCGCATTCTATAGGGGGCGGATAGTATCTACCGCTTCTTCGACTAGTTCATTGATCACCAGCACCTGTTTGCGG
>CAZPPD010001239.1:0-1303 GCA_964588185.1 uncultured Alcaligenaceae bacterium
ACCAGCCGGGAAATCGGCCGGGCTCACTGCCATATCTTGGAAAGAGATGGATTATTTGAGGGAGTTCCCGAAGACACCGTGGTTTGGATGAGTCACGGCGATCAGGTGCATTCCGTCTATGGAGATTTCCAGGCGATCGCCGAAACCGATACCTGCCCGGTCGCTGCGGTTCGCCACAAAAAAAAGCATGTCTATGGCTTGCAATTTCATCCGGAAGTAAGTCACACTCCCGAAGGCTCCCAGGTTCTGCGAAATTTCCTGTACAACATCTGCGGTTGCACCGGAACGTGGCGTATCACTTCGTTTATCGACCAAACCGTTGCGGATCTCCGGGAAAAAATTGGCTCGGATCGAGTTATTTGCGGTCTTTCGGGGGGAGTGGACTCCTCCGTTGCGGCTGCCTTGCTGGTCAAAGCAGTAGGCAAACAAGTGGCCTGTATTCTGGTTGACAATGGCTTGCTTCGAAGCGGTGAGGTTGAGACCGTTCGGCACACCTTCCGCGACAATTTTCATGCCGACCTTCATGTGGTCGATGCTGCCGACTATTTCCTGCAAGCTTTAAAGGAGGTTACCGACCCCCAGGAAAAACGGCGAATCATTGGTCACGCCTTCATCGAAGTATTTAAGAAAGAAGCCGAGGGTATTAAAAACGCCCGGTTTTTAGCTCAAGGAACTCTCTACCCGGATGTCATAGAAAGCGGTGGTTCCAAAGATGGCCAAGCAGCTACCATCAAAACGCATCACAATGTTGGTGGGCTACCGGAAGAGCTGGGCTTTGAACTCATCGAACCTTTGCGGGATTTGTTCAAAGACGAGGTTCGCCGTTTAGGGCTAGAGTTGGGTTTACCCGAGGAGATCGTTTGGAGGCATCCATTTCCGGGACCGGGTTTGGCTGTCCGGTGTCTTGGCAGCATCACAGCGAAACGACTGGAAATCCTTCGGCAGGCGGACACCATCTTTATGGAAGAATTGGAGAAAGAGAACTGGAAACGACAAACCGCTCAGGCTTTTGCTGTCTTATTGCCGGTGCAGTCGGTTGGAGTGATGGGAGACGGCCGCACTTACGAAAATGTGATTGCCTTGCGGGCGGTGCAAACCGAAGACTATATGACCGCAGATTGGGCTCATTTGCCCTACGAGTTGCTGGGAGCCATTTCGACCCGTATCATCAATTGTGTAAAGGGAGTTAACCGGGTCGTCTATGATATTAGTAGTAAACCTCCCGCTACTATTGAGTGGGAGTAATTCGAGGTTTCAAATAAAACTATAATCATGATCAAGTTTACCAAGATGCACGGAGCCG
>CAZPPD010001240.1:0-1294 GCA_964588185.1 uncultured Alcaligenaceae bacterium
CTATTTTGTCCATAGCACTGTCAGCTGGCAAAGGATTTACGAAATGGTCATCTAGTCGGAGAAGAGGAGATCCAAAAAGACTCCTTGTTTTCGGAGAAAGTGGTTCATGTTGTCACCTCACGTTTTACCTTGCTCCTAATTAGAGGAAGAGTATGCTGATTGGGGAGTATTGGCTTTTCTGGTACGGGACATTCCTCCAAAGAGAGAAGTTTGGCATGATGGGGTCTTCGCTTATGTACTTGAGCCTCGTCACGTTCCCTTCCAAAAAAACTACCCCCACTCCGAAGTATGGGTGTTCCGAGACGGTGAGCATATATGTAAGAAAGCAAAAAATCTCGACCTTCTCGATCCAGATTTCCACCTCCGATGGCGAGAGTGCATGGTATTTGCCAGTTTCATTCCAATTCGGACTTCCTAACAGATTGAATTTTACGGTCTCCAGAGTTCGGTCGAATAAAAGCCGAAAAGGGGAAAACAGGCCGGGAGATATAGGAAGGGAAAGGCTGTCTGATGGCAGTTACCCGCCGTTAGTCGAACCAGTGAATCAGCGAAATGCGGACGGTGAAATCAAACTCGTGGGGACCGGTTACCGGAATCTCAACTCCAGTCATTAACCACCAGGGGGACTCTTCCTTCCATAGATTCCAACGCATGCCCGGGGTGAAGGTCACTAGCGTTGATGATGAGTTTTCGCCATCGAGTTGAATGCCGTTAAAGTTTTCCACGAACAGGGTGAAGTCTTTGAAGTGGCGGGCATCCGGATCGACAAAGGATTTCGCCACGGCACCACCAAAAGCAAGAATATTTTCGGATTCGGTTTCGTCTTCACCAAAAATAATGAGACTTTCGGATTCGTTTGATGGATTAGGGCCGATGCTTGTTTGATACTGGGCGAAGTACGAAACACTCGTGCGATAGAGACCGAAGCGCCGCGTCAAATCCTCGAAGCCGGCAATAACAAACTCCAATTCCGTCTGTTCTAATTCTTCGATCTCGGGCGGAAAAACGATGCCGAACTGGAAGTTCAAAGTCGAGTCATATGTGTCCACTAGTTGGAAAAAGTTGACTACGATTAAGTCCAAACCCTGGCGGTCAGTCGCCGCCTCTCCCTTTCCATCAAGCCAAAAATACCCGGGCTCGAAGTCAATCATGTATCGCCGGTTGAATGGGATTTCCAGCTCCCATTGGAGTTGGTGACTGTCTGCTTCGCCCCTTTCCGCCTCATATTGGTAGTTGTAGTTGGTGCGAATTTCGCGATCGAGAAACGGCTGCCGGGTAGTAAAGAAGTGGAATC
>CAZPPD010001241.1:0-1290 GCA_964588185.1 uncultured Alcaligenaceae bacterium
GATATGCTTTTTGAAGCGGAATCGCTTCCTCCCGAAGGCAGAACTCGACGGGAATACCATCGCCACATCGGCGATTTCACTTTGTTTTGGACCGGACTTTACCCCGAAGCGCTGAAGAAATTGCGGCACGCGCTGTCCAAAGATCAGCTTCTTGATTACACTCACCAAGGCAAACGGTCTTATTACATCGCCAGCACCTACGAAGATGATCCTTACCAAGAGGAAGCCCCGGTTCTGCGGCGGCTCAGCGAAGAATTCGAATTATGTGCTTTGGGCTTAAAGCAGGTGCGGGTTGAGATGGAAAAAACCAATTCCGGCCAAGGCCTTCTCGATTAAGAATATTAACTGGGGTTATTTCGAAGATTGATTGACGGGTGAGCTTTTATCTGGATCGGCATTCCAGAGGTATATAGTTCCATCCCCAGTCCCCGCAGCTAATTGAAATCCATCGGGACTAAATGCCAAGCTGGTGACAAAACTCCTGGGCGTAACCAAAGTCAAAAGGTCCTGGCTGCCCTGAACCTCCCAGAGTTTGACCATCTTGTCCATCCCCGCAGAAACCAAGCGCGATCCATCTCCACTAAAAACGGTAGAAAGAATGGGACCGGTATGGCCGTAGCCGGAAATCTCCGAAGCAATTACTTTTTCTTCTTCTCCATCAGGTAAGGACAATATCCGCGTAAATTGCTCCCCATGGGCGACGGCAAGGGCTTTGCCGTTCGGGTGAAATGCCAAGCCGTGAATGGTTCCCCCGGCATCAAGGGATGCCGATTTTTCTTTTGTCTCCAGATTCCAAACAACTATATAGGCGGAATCCGCAATCGCCAAATTCTTTCCGTCCGGACTGAAGCCAAAGGCATTCACTGGAGCCGGATTCGATATCGACCAAATTCGCTTGCCGTCCTCCCAAACCTCGACATTTCTTTCGCTGTCGGCAATGGCAAGTTTTTTTCCGCCTTGGGAAAATGCTGCCGCACTGGGATTATTAATTTTTGTCTTCCATACCGGTGTTTCCTGACCATTCCTAATCAGCCGGACGATTCCGTCATTATCCAGAGTAAGTAGTTGACCATCGGCACGAATCGCAATTGCCTTGGCCGGCCCATTATTTCGTTTGATCAGGCGATTGCTTTTTTGGGCGTTATAGTTTCGCAGGTAATTAAACTCCCACTTGCGAAAGGTAGGATGAGTTCCATCCAGAATCATTTGCCCCTTATCCTCCATCCCCCGGTCAATCTCTCGTTGGCTAAGGCAAACTTGAGAAGCGTACAAATGAATCTTGGCTTTCTC
>CAZPPD010001242.1:0-1288 GCA_964588185.1 uncultured Alcaligenaceae bacterium
ATTTGCCAGAATGTAAAATCGAATCAAGTTTCCGTCAAAAAGAATGTCAACCTATCTCTTTTGACGCAATACTACCTTATTCAGTTCCGAGAAGAAAGAAGCAACGGAGGATCTGCGTTTCCCACTGAATTTCCCAAAATATTTGAAGAATCCCAAATCCAGTGGGACTCCCCGCTCTTCTCCCTGGTTTTAGTCAATCCGCAATTGTAATCTAATTGTTTAATAATACACGAATTTTGCGACTGAAGGTATCAAAGTACGTAACAAAGGCGAAAAAAGAAACCAATTTGCCGCTGAAGTAATTTCGGGAGTTTAGCCGTGGACAGACAACAATCGTTGGAACTGCTTCATGAGTATGTGAAAGATCCCGGTTTGGTCAAACATATGCTGGCGGTGGAAGCAGCGATGCGAGCTTATGCCAAAAAACTGGGTGAGGATGAAGAGAAATGGGGGATCGTCGGGTTGTTGCACGATTTCGATTATGAACGCTGGCCCGATCCGCCGGATCATCCGCTAAAAGGGTCCGAGATCCTGCAGGCCAAGGGATACCCGGAGGATGTCATCTACGCCATTAAGTCCCATGCGGATTATCTTCCAGATTGCCCGCGGATTCATCTCATGGACAAAGCACTCTATGCTTGTGATGAATTGGCCGGGATTGTTACTGCTACTGGCCTGGTTCGGCCCAACGGTATTTTGGACCTAAAAGCGAGTAGTGTGAAAAAGAAAATGAAATCCAAAGGGTTTGCCAAAGGAGTTAATCGAGAAGATATCGAG
Organism: uncultured Alcaligenaceae bacterium; assembly: GCA_964588185.1. Taxonomy (GTDB): domain Bacteria; phylum Planctomycetota; class Planctomycetia; order Gemmatales; family Gemmataceae; genus CAZPPD01. The sequence continues at coordinate 778 of CAZPPD010001242.1, forward strand.
CGGGGTGCGGATGATTTCGGAGTCGATCTCACCGAGCATATCCAATTTGTAATTGATGCCATGAAAGAGATCGTCGATGACTTAGAACTGCGGACCGGCATTTACAAGGAATAATTTCCGTGGACTCAACTGCCCCGGCGAAATTGTTCCAGAACTAACGGATCTTGGGTTTGCACAAACTGTCCTTCCAGTTTGCGGAGGAGGCCGGTAAAGCAAGGTTCATTTCGCAATGGCCGCAAGTCGGCATCATTCCGCAAAAGCACGGCATTGTTGAAGCCGGCATCGACCGCTTTTTCCAAATCCGACAATGCGACATAAAGATACAACTCTCGCTGGTCGATTTCTTCTTGGGTTAATTCTCTCTTGCCGTTCTCCATTGCCTCCAAAGAGAGCGAATAGCACCGGCTTACGTTGTAGAGTATGTCCGGATCTCCCGGATTGAACTTCCGCAAGGTTTCGGCGATTTCCTTGATCTCCCGGTGGTGGTGTTTTTGTACCAAGGAGTGCAGAG
>CAZPPD010001243.1:0-1287 GCA_964588185.1 uncultured Alcaligenaceae bacterium
GTATGGTTATGCTCCTTGGCAAAAACTGTATCGTGTGCCGGCGTTTGTGGCGGCTTTTGGCTATATGTTTGCCGGCAAATGGATGCTCCACCTCTTGGCGGGCGGCCACTACTTGATTATCGGCTTGGCTTGGCTGCCGTTGGTTCTATGGTGCTTGGAAAGAGCTATCACAAAAGGGAGTTTTCTATCCGCCACCGGCGCAGGTGTTTTCTTTGCTCTCATTACACTTTCCACGCAACCCCAATGGACTTTCTATGCCGGTATATTTGTTGGACTATGGACCTTGGCAACGGTAATCTTTTCGAATGGAAAAGATATATCACCATCCACGTTATATTTTCGCTGGCTATCCTATGGGATTTGGACAGCACTATTGGCATTTGGAATTGCCGCGGTTCAAATCTTACCCACGATGGAGGCAACCCAACTTTCCGTTCGCGCGGCGGGCATCGCGACAGACAAAGTACAATCCGAGGGATTACTTTCCCTGTTGTTATTGGTTGGTCCTGCGCTCACGAATCAGTTGGAACCGATCGCTTTGATCTGGGAAATTCGCGGCGGATTTACCATTCTGTGGCTGATAATGGCTGCGCTAGCCCCGATCCTTGCTGGGGGGAAGATTCGGTTTTATGCGGTGGTCACAGCTTTGCTTTTTGCCTTTGCGTTTGGTGGAGCGATTCTGTTTCAAGCCCTACCGGGTTTCGGGTTATTCCGGCAACCGTCCCGCATATTGATCATTGCTGCTTTCCCCGTGGCGATATTGGCTTCCTATTCGGTCCAAAACCTATTTCAGTCCGCAAACCTGGTTCCCGATCGCAAACAAAAAATTCTGTCCGTGGTGAGGCTGGTTATCCTGGCATGTATTACTTTAGTGGTAGGGTTGGCCATTCGCCTAAAAATATACGAAAGTAAACCTTTAGTTTTCCATTTCTATTGGGTGTCATTACTACTAACCATCCCTGGATTTTTTTGGCTGTTAAATTCTAAGTGTTTTTTATCTCTCCCTTCACGGCAAATGGTGTTAACCGTTCTGTTGTGTTTAGATCTCGGAGCTTTAACTTTCCCATTGGTAAATGTTCAGAGCGAACCAGATCTCTATCCTCGATCCGAATCTATAGTTTTCCTCCAGGAACGCTCAGAACCCAATAGTCGTGTGCTCGATCGAGATTATGTGACTCTTAACAAGAAAAAGAAAATCAAATCCTTAGCCAGCCCGAAGGGAAGCGCAAAAACAAAGGCACGAATAGAAAAGGAACAACATTAACCTGGATTAAATCCATAGCAAAT
>CAZPPD010001244.1:0-1284 GCA_964588185.1 uncultured Alcaligenaceae bacterium
AACGGACCGGCCAGCCAGGACCGGCGTTAGTGTAGATTTTGGGATGAACGGTTACCTTTTTTACAACCCATTCGCTCTTTTTGTTCATTGCTGGTAAGTTTATCCCAAAGTTTTTCGAGTCGTTCTAACATCTCCGATTTTGTAGAGAATTCCAAGGGGATCAAACTACAAAGAATGATCTTACAAATCGATCATTCCCTGGAAATTCGGTCGATTGCGGATTGGTGGAATGAAATCAGGCGTTTTAAGGTCGTGGAGACTGAATACGACTTATTCTCATTCTACTGCCGCAGTTTTTCTGCCACGGTGGAGAGTGTTTGATGCCTTTTCCGAGTTTGCTTCCTGGATGAATCACTCTATATAAACAAACTCATTTACATTCATTAATGCCTGACAAAATTGGACTAGCGAATGGGAATTATCGGCTGACTGATTGACTCTGAAGAAACGATGCGTTGCTATTCGATCTTCTTGGGTTGGATTTCTTCCCAAGGCTATGAGGAAAGCTTGATCGATTTGTCTCTCCAAGGAATCCCCAGCTTTTTGGCGAACCCGTTCGGCAAAAGCTTTGGCTCGCCTAAAGGAAAAATCATTATTCAGAAGATATAAGGCCTGAGTTGCCACCGTAGAAACATGTCTTCGCGAGCAACTTTCCAGGACCGCAGATGGTCCATCAAATGTTCGTTGCATTTTTGGCGGATGGTCTCGTTTTTGGAATAAGTACAAACTCCGGCGAAGGGATTTCTCATCCATACAACTTGGCCCGCCAATCTTTGGGTCCAATTCCCCACTGATCACCAACATGCTATCCCGAATGGCTTCGGCTTCTAATCGCCGGGGCATCCACCGCCACCACAATTTATTTTCTGGATCAATCTTCGCATTGGCAGCATAGGGAGCCGAAGACAGTTGGTATGTATTGGAGGTAACAATCAGGCGATGAATATGACGAGTGCTCCAACCGCTGCGGATAAGCTCCGAGGCTAACCAGTCCAGCAATTTTGCATGCGTGGGTCGAACTCCTTGAGTTCCAAAATCCGCTGGGGTGGCTACAATGCCTCGGCCAAAATGATACTGCCAGAGCCGATTTACCCAGACTCGTGCAGTCAATGGATTTTGTGGGTCGGTTAGCCATTTCGCCAGATCAACCCGAGTAAGCTTATAGTTTGTTTCTGGACTTGGGCCAAAAACTTCGGGCCATCCAACTTCGACTCGTGGTCCACGATTATGGACATCGCCGCCGCGAAGCAAATGCGGGTAGGTTCTGTCCAATTGGGTTGGCTT
>CAZPPD010001245.1:0-1275 GCA_964588185.1 uncultured Alcaligenaceae bacterium
GATCCCGAGGCGGTGAGTGACTTCGCCAAGAAACGAGGTACCAACCAGTGCGGTACTTTGGGCTCCGGTAATCACTTTCTGGAGATCCAAGTTGTGGATGCCATCTTTGATGACGAGGCTGCCCAGGTGATGGGACTCAAAAAGGACATGATTTGTGTGATGATCCACAGCGGATCGCGGGGTTTGGGGTACCAGGTCTGCGATGACTCGTTGAAGGTCCTGCGAAAAGCGGCCGGCAAGTATAAGTTTGAACTTCCGGATCGACAGTTGGCCTGTGCTCCTATTAACAGTCCGGAGGGAAAGCAATATATTGCTGCTATGCGGGCAGCGGCAAATTTTGCCTGGTGTAACCGGCAACTACTCATGTACCAGGCTCGGAATGTCTTTGGCAATCTCTTTGGCATGACCTGGGAGAAGCTGCAGATGAACCTGGTCTATGATGTGGCTCATAACATCGCCAAGTTGGAAGAGCACAACATCAACGGGAAAAAGAAGAAGGTCTGGGTGCATCGAAAAGGTGCAACTCGTGCGTTTCCGCCCAATCATCCGGAAGTTCCACCTATGTACAAGAAGGTGGGACAGCCGGTGATTATCCCGGGTGACATGGGAAGAGCTAGCTGGGTCTTAGTGGGACAAGCAGGTAGCATGGAAAAAACCTTTGGCACTAGTTGCCATGGAGCAGGCCGAGCCATGAGTCGGACTGCAGCAGTGAAAGAGGCCGGGGGACGACGCATCGACAAGGAGCTTGAGGCCCAGGGCATTATCGCTCGCGCTCAAAGTCGCAAGGGGTTAGCAGAGGAACAACCCAGAGCCTACAAGCATGTAGATGATGTCGTTGAGGTAGTCGATAATTCCGGAATCTCCAAGAAAGTTGTCCGGATGCGACCGATTGGAGTCATCAAAGGTTAGTTTGCAATCAATGGAAAAGGAAAAACCATGAGCGACATTATAGTTCCTGCATTGACCGGGTTTACCGTAGGAATACTTTTCGCCTTGGTGTTTCAGATTGCGAATATCCGAAAACGCTTGACCGCACTCTCACGAGTAGAGGGAAAATTGGACCTAATGTTGAAAAATGCCGGGTTGGAATACAATCCTCTTGCCGAGATTTCTGAGGATCTTGCCCAGGCGATTGAATCCGGCCAGAAGATTCAGGCAATTAAACTCTACCGGCAAACGACGGAATGTTCCTTAAAAGAAGCCAAGGACTACATAGAGGAGTTGCAACGGCGAATTGGAACTCCATGAGTTTGAGTGCGCATCAATTAAGTAGGT
>CAZPPD010001246.1:0-1274 GCA_964588185.1 uncultured Alcaligenaceae bacterium
CACGGAAATGCTCCCGGGAAGGGCAAGTATAATGTTGTGCCGCCATTTGGCACCTACGACAACGCTTTCAAGAAATACAAGTTTGACGCGGTCGTTCTTCAGCCCTTTGCCAATGCCTTGGACGCCGAGGAAAAAACCGCTGCCAGGTGGCCCTATTTCACCTGCGGTGATCTGCAAGCAGCGAGCGGTTTCATTGACTACGCACGAGGCAAAACCAAGCCGGGAAAAGGCCGCTGGGATCGCGAGCACCCCAACACCAAGAACGTTTCTTGTGAGCGCTTTTTCATTTACGCCACCTGGCCTCGTGTCAAAGAGATCCTTGACCATCCGAAACACAACACATTTGCTGCCTACTATGCCCAACCCAACAAAGGAGGATCCGTCTCCTGTGCCGACTTTTATGCCAGGCTGGTGGATCAGCTCAACAAACGCCATCCAAAACTGCCCACTCCGGTGCGAATAATTCCTGCAGGCGAGGTGTTGGCCGTTCTGGACACTAAGATTCGCGCCGGCAACCTTCCGGGAATCGAGGCGTTCTTTGCCCGTAACCAGGCTTATTTCATCAAAGCACGGCGCAATAACCGAAAACCTTCCCCATTCGACCCGGACACTTTCCAACGCAACGCCGGTGTGCTCAACTTATATGCCGATGGCATTCATATGAATGATCAGCCCCACAACGGCAAGGAATCCGGGACGATTGGTTCTTATGTCGCAGCCTTGACGGTTTACGCGACCTTATCCGGCAAGAGTCCGGTCGGGTTGACGCCGGCACCCTACGAGCAGTTGGATTCGAAGAAAGACGAGGCTTTGATCCGAGCTTTACAAGAGACTGTTTGGGACGTAGTGACCGGGCATCGTTACACCGGAGTCAATAAATCAAGGACATCATGAGTTGCATTTTTCGTGGAAGTTCCAAAGTTCGTCTACTTCTTTTTTGTGTCTCGATAGGAGCCGAGACTGGAACTTTCCTGTTGCCAATGAATGCCAATTCCCACCTATCACCGATGGACCTTAGTCACCTATTGCTAATGGAGGACAATGTCCTTTATTGGAACTAAATGACAACGAAATCACGGTCAACAAACGGGTTTAGCGGTGGCTAAGGCCTAATCCTCGCAACCGCGTCAGGGTAAGGAGGGAATTCCTTTTTGCTAGAGGTGCGGGTGGCGAAAAAGGTGTCTGGTACCTACTGTGCTAAGCATCCTAAGGGCAGTTCTGGCAAAATGTTCCCGACACCATTTTCGCCGGAGTGGGGCTCTAAACCCCCGGTC
>CAZPPD010001247.1:0-1269 GCA_964588185.1 uncultured Alcaligenaceae bacterium
GTGGATTTTGCGCTTACATAGAAATCCTGTATTCTATCCCCATTGACGTCTCCTGCCGGACGTGCACTTCCCAGACCACGAAAGTAATAGAGCTTATTTTGATGATGCTTGGGATTCGTAGAAGCGGAGATTATAAGGCCGGCAGTAGTCATATCCAAGTTGTGATTGGGATGGATGGTTTTCCGGCCGAAAAATATATAGGTAGCCCCTTTCCCGGCGTCTCCCCCTTTTGTGGTTGTCAAGGCCAGGTCATCCAAGCCATCCTGATTAATATCGCTTATGAAGGAAGCCCCAAATCCCATGGATGTGTTTGTCCACTCCGTAAAGGGGGCAGTAATTGTTGTGGAGATTAAATTGCCTTTGCTTTTATCGACACCCAAGCGATAGATAAGTTTGCTGGGGAATTTCTTGCTTCCATAGAGTAAGTATCCTCGAGCGGGAAAATCATATTTACTATTCGGATAGGGGTTGTAACTGCCGACTATTAAGTCCGAGCAGCCATCGCCATTAAAATCTCCCGCCTCCAAGCCATTGGCCCAGGCGACGTAGCGGCTGCCGTCGTGGCCGCCTTCCAACACAATTCCGGGAAGTCGAGTGGCGATATCTTCTACGCGAACTTTCGTGGTGCCGCTTTCGCTAGGAATTGTGCCCCCGTAAATCACATAGACACGCCCGGCATTTTCTATGGTTTTCCCTTCACTGCTTTGGACGTCATAGAAACCGGCAGACAGGGCCAAATCGCCTTTGCCGTCGCCATTGATATCGCCGGCAGCGGCCACGGATATTCCCAATTTGGCTCCCGGTTGATCACCGTAAAAAATGATGTCCGGTACTTGTGTCCGCGGGTCTAAAAGATGATTTTTCTTGCCAAAATAGATATGGACTTCACCGGCATATTTTTTTCCATCCACATAGGCAAAGTGGGACATGGTGATGAAGTCTTCCACTCCATCTCCGTTAAAATCACCAGCGGAATCGGGCATGATTCCATAATTGGAGAGATGAAAGGATATTCGATAGCGGGCATCCTCGGCATTAAAACGGGCATCTGCTTTTTTGGCATAGACGACGCGCTCGAGGTTGGCCGCGGGCAGGTTCTGGAAAGCTTCTTTGGTGATGAATGGTTGGCCTTCTACATAGTGGGGTTCCATTGGATTTAAGCGGACCCATTCGCAATCCTCGCGGTCCCAAACCTGGCTCTGAAGTTCTGCGCCCGGAAGGACTTCGCCGGGGATGAATTTTCTATGTTGCTGATATTGATAAACCGCC
>CAZPPD010001248.1:0-1266 GCA_964588185.1 uncultured Alcaligenaceae bacterium
AGACACCTGAGCCAATGCTCCAATGCATAGCTCTCCATTTTCATTTTCAAGCTCCAAAAAGCTTTGTTGGATAACGGCTTCGCCTAAAGAATGTCCTGACACTACGGTGGGGGTTGTTTCTTATTGTTACCAATCCCATGTTTTTGCGGTGACAAAGCTTTAGTATTTTGCCATTTCCTTTTGCCCTTGGCTAAGTCCGGCTTTTTCCACGACCTGATTGGTGGCGGATAACATCATTTTCAACTCGCTGCCAATGGCTAGGAATTGCCAGCCGTCCTCGATGCGGGCTAAGGCTTCTTCGGCGCTGCCGCAATGGACTCCGGCAGCTACCTTGTGCTTTTTACAGGTTGCCAAAATATGGTCCATGGCTTCCTTGGTGGCCTGGGCACTTGGGGGATGGCCTTCTTTGCTGCGCATACTTGCGGCCAGATCATTTGGTCCAACGAAAATGGCATCGATTCCCGGCACGGAAAAAATGGAGTCAGCGGCCTCGACCGATTTGATGTGCTCACATTGCAAGACGAGCAGAATCTCCTCATTGGCGTGCTTGTAATAATCATTCGCAGTTGCCTGAAAATTCAAGGCGTGGACGCTGCCGCCTACGCTTCGGGTTCCCACCGGCGGGTAGAGAGCGGCACTGACGGCAGCTTCGGCTTCTTCCCGGCTGTTGACCATCGGGACGACGATACCTTGGGCCCCGTTGTCCAACACACGTTTGATGAGGTCGTGGCGGTTGGCCGGAACACGTGCTAAAGCGATACATCCGGCATCGGCGATGGTGGCAAACATGTGCGAGGCGGTTTCCCATCCGACCAGACTGTGTTCAATGTCGACGGTCAGCCAATGAAAACCGGCACGAGCCATAAACCGGGCAGCGACAATACTACCCAAGGATAACCACGTTCCCACGGATGGTTTTCCCTCTCGGAGGGTGAGTTTCACGGGGTTTTTGATCATGGGAACTCTCCAGTTGTTGGTAAAGTAAAAGGGTGGTGTTTTTATACGGAGGAAGAGGGCTCAAGGCTGGAAAAATGGTTGCAGTTCTGCCAACGAACGGATTCTGAGTGCGACACCTGTCTTTTCACAAAGAATAAAGTATTTTGGGGTATTAATCTTGCTGTCGGCGGCGAGCCTTGGAACGCTTCAAGATTTTCTCCCGAGCCAATGCTTGCCCGGGCCGCTTTTGGCGATCATCATGGGGAACTTCGAAATCTTCCTCATCATGGTAATGAGGATCTTCGTATTGTTTGTGACGAAGCGATTTGG
>CAZPPD010001249.1:0-1265 GCA_964588185.1 uncultured Alcaligenaceae bacterium
AGAGATCCAAATCATTCCGGCCATCCCACACACGAACGGTTTTTTCAGAGCCGGTGGAAACAATGCGGTTGCCGTTGGGACTGAACGCTACGCTCCCAACTGGTTCCGTGTGGCCCCGGAGTGTGAGTAGCTCCTGTCCTTTCTCCGCGTCCCAGATTTTAACAGTCTTGTCCTTGCTGGAAATTACGATGCGTTTGCCATCTTTGCTGTAGGCAATACTTAGGACCTCATTGCTATGGCCCCTGAGTGTCTGCAACTCCTCACCGTTTTCTATTTCCCTTACCTTCATGAATCTATTGTTCTGGCCACCCCCTGTGACAAAGCGTTCTCCGTCAGGGCTGAAAGCTAGGACCCGCCCGGCACCTTTGAGATGAAGGACCTTTTTGCCGGTTTGCGAATCATAAAGATTTACCGACCCGCCTGCTGTGCCAATGAGTTTGCCGTCAGGACTGAAGGCAAGACTGTTTAACGAGAACGACTCTTCCTGAAAAGTGTGTTTTACTTTTCCCTTTTCTACATCCCACAAGATTACTTTTCCTGAACGTTCACCACTCACAAGCAACTTGCCATTGGGACTAAACGCCAAGCTGACGACCAGTTTTTTGTTTCCTATTAAGGTGTGTACCAGACCGCGTTTTTCGAGGTCCCACACTTTAACCTCACTGAAACATCCGCAGGCGAGATATTTTCCGTCGGGGCTGAAAGCAACACTCAGGATCGGTCCGCGATTCTCCTTGTTCGAGAAGATATCCGTTCCGGTATCCGCATTCCAAACTCTAACCGTCCCATTACTGGCACTGGCAATGAAATTCCCATCCGGGCTGAAGACGGCGTTGTCGACTCGATTGGCTTGCGGAAAGACGAGCGATTCCTCCCTTTTACGCACTTTCCAAATCATGACCGAAGAGTTTCTTCCTTTGCCTGCGATGTAGGTGCCATCCGGACTGAGCGCTATCGGACCATTCCCACCCCCCCGGATCTTGAAGAGCTCCTTCCCGCTGCGGCTGTCCCACACCTTGATCCCATCCCCAGAGCTGACAATCCGCTTACCATCGGGGCTAAAAGCGACGCTGCGAACTTCGTTGCTGTGTCCCTTGAGTGTGAGCATCTCCAAGCCATTGCCGGCATCCCAAACCTTGATAGTTTTGTCTTCGCTGCCACTAACAATTCGTTTCCCATCGGGGCTGAAGGCTACAGAGTAGACATCTTGTGTGTGTCCCTTGAAGGTGAGTAGCTCGATACCGGTCTCCAGGTCCCACATCCTT
>CAZPPD010001250.1:0-1263 GCA_964588185.1 uncultured Alcaligenaceae bacterium
GGAAGGATTCTTTCAAAGCTATCCACATCTAAAAAAATATTCGGAAGAACAAATCAAGCAGTATCACCCGGTACTCATTCCCAAGCTGATGAATCATTCCGAACGCTTTGTGAATTATGTTCCGGTAAACAATGGTTTTTTTCTGGTTGATCGTTTCGGTCAAATTGCCGTCGTTAATAGGAATGAAGAAGTGGTAGGGATGATGTTTTCCTTTCGGGATCAGTTTGCCGCTTGGATGCCGGATGGGACTTGCTTTGGCTCTCCGAATCTTTTGGGCTGCCCACCTACTCCCAATGCGGGCAAGAAAATCGCGCAACTATTGAAAGCGATCGTAAACCGAGGAGAAAACCAGCAATGAAGATTCCCTTTCGATTACTTCCCGGAAATGAATCAGAAAACCCGCGAGCGCTGCTATTGCTGTCTCAGCAAACAAGTGAACTTTTTCGGCTTTGCGAGCAATTGGAATGTGACCCGCTACCAAAGATTTATTTGGTGGCCGATGGTTACCTATTGGTTTTTCCGGAAAACAGAACCCTATCCCCTCCGGGAGTCCTGCGTTTGCAAGCCTTGGTGAATAATCTCTACTTGCCATTAAAAGCCAAGCTTATTCCCCCGCTCCTGCCAGATGAAGCCACAGCTTTAGTTCGAAATCGCGGTTTGGTTTTTCTGCCCGGGGGCAGGGTCTTGGAATTCCAACCGGATCAGCCGATTCCCTTGGGTAAATTTCTTCAGATCGACAATTTACCCAACAACCAATGGCGATCTCTGCCCGAACCGCCTTTTGTTCCTGATAAAGTTCGATCCTTTCGCTTAGAGCTTCCCGAACCGCCGGTGGAGGAAATACTGGAACAAGGGGGAGAGGATATCGGCAGCGAAGTTGATGATCGGGAAGACCCAAGTCCGGGAAAGAAAATACTGAACAATGCCGGCTATGGCCTTGGCAAGGGATTGGCTTGGTTGGGAGAAAAACTGGGATCCAAAGGCCTTGCCAAAGCTGGAGCAAAAATGATGGGCGGGGCCCTCAGCCAGATTCCCAAGCTGAGTGAAAAGGTGCTGGGCAAACAAGAATCGATGCTGCGACGGCTATTGCAAGACTTCAAGGAAGGAAAAAGTGAAGAGGCTTTACGCCGGGCTCTACCGATCGGCGGCAACGCCCCACGGGGTTCCAAGATTGCCAATAATGCACATCTACCAATCCACAATTTGTTTTATTCGTTGGGAAACATCCTCGGTTCCGGAGGCCCAGCAAGTGTTTGGTTTGGC
>CAZPPD010001251.1:0-1259 GCA_964588185.1 uncultured Alcaligenaceae bacterium
GACGCCACAGTAGCTGAAAAAAGCCAATGCCAAAATTATTTCCTCCCACCAGGGTGGTAGAAGTTCCTTGTGTGCCATCAAGGATGGAATGTCCATGGCGACGACTATGGGGATGAGTCCTCAATCCGGATTACCGCAGAACAACCGGGTTGGTGATTTCGATCCCTTTGCCTTGCCGGCCCTCCTTCGGGCAACCGGAAAGTCGTTGCAGGAACTCCTGGATGATCTGGCTACTCGTTCCGGATTACTGGGATTGAGTGGGGTTGGCCGTGACCTTCGAGATATTGAGGAAGCAGCCAAAGATAACCCCCGAGCTAGCCTGGCTATCGACGTTTATGTTGCCAGTATTCGCCACTACCTGGGAGCTTATTTACTGCTGCTCGGAGGCGCAGATGCCATCGTCTTTACCGGTGGTATCGGGGAAAACTCAACTACCATTCGCCAAGCGATTTGCGCAGATCTGGATTGGTTTGGGATCAACTTGAATCAGGATGCCAATAGTAAAGCCAAAGGGGAAGCGCCTATTCACGCCGAGGGGAGTCGAGTCGAGCTATGGACGGTGCCTACAAATGAAGAGCTGATTGTAGCTCGGCATGCACAACAACTATTAGAATCGGGCATGTGAGGAAATTATGTTTTTGGCCCGTGTTACCGGTAGTGTGGTATCGACGCAAAAGGTTGCCTCAATGAGAGGCCACAAGCTTCTCACTGTCGAACCATTTCGAGTCGATCCTCAAGACCATACAAAACTAGTTTCCACCGGTCGCACCTTTGTTGCCGTGGATACCGTCGGCGCGGGTGAAGGAGAAATGGTTCTGATCGTACAAGGATCCAGTGCTCGCCTGACTCCTGAGACAGAAAAGTTACCCGTGGACTCCGCCATCATTGGCATTGTAGACACGGTCAATGTCTTGCACAAGACACTATATGACGCCAAACAAGATTAACTTATTCTCAACAAACGGACACAACTATGCAAGTTACTGATGAATTAGTTCGCAATGTTGTCCAACAAGTGCTTTCCAACATGGGGTCGCGGCCAACTCCTGCTGCCGGCAATGGGCAGGCTTATAACTGGGGAGTTTTCGAGGACGTGGAAGCAGCGGTTACTGCTGCAAGAGAGGCTCAATTAGAGTTTGAAAAACGCAGTATGGTGGAACGCAAAAAAGCGGTAGATTTTATCCGTCGTATTTGCGTTGAGCAGAACGAAACGTTAGGCCGCGAAGAATTTGAAGAAACGAAAATTGGGCGCCTGGACC
>CAZPPD010001252.1:0-1258 GCA_964588185.1 uncultured Alcaligenaceae bacterium
GGAATTCCTCTCGGAATTTTTGGTTTTGGAAATGGGGTGGGAGAAGAATATCGAGGCGAAGAATTCTGTCAAGTGATTTTTTTTTGGTTTTCTGCGGAGGGTTTCCCACTGGAATTTGGGATTCTAAAAATATCTTGGGTGCCCTATCGCCCCAACCATTCTGAATCTTCCCGTTTTTCCTTAAAAATTAAGTACTTTGAGGATCTAGGCGAGCATACTTTAGACCATCAAGGGGATCACAAACCCAAAATTCAGTGAGACACCCTCTGCGAAGATTTCTTGGGAGAAAGGTTTACTATTACAATCCCGACGGCAACGCAACAAGCCGCAGTGAACAACCAGGGAGACATTGGATCTTGCCGCATTAAACCCGCCAGTAAAATTCCAAACAATGGTGCCGCAAAACCGAAAATGGCAATTTGGGATGCGGAATGTCTTTGCAGTAAGCGTGCTTGGATAGCGAAGCATAATCCGCCGACAATAAAGCCCTGGTAAAGGAGGGCTATCCCGGCTGAGACCCCTATCTTGGTCAAATCGATTGATTCGGTTGCCGAACTCCACAGGAAAAACAATAGGACTCCAATCAAGTCGTGCCAAAAGATCAACTTTCCGGGTTCCATCAGCAGCACTGCATGGCGGGTGTAAACAATCTTTACGCCTAATATCAAAGAACTTGCCAGCAAAACTAAATCTCCGCTGAGGGTGGGCAAATCGGGATTGGAAGGAGATTCTTGGGATGTGCTGGTCGCAAACAGAATCATCGTTCCGATCGAGGCGATCAAAACCCCAATGGTTTTTCGCCAAGTAAGCCGGTGTGCTTTGGTATAGAAATGTTCGATGATTAAAACCCAAAACACCACCGTATTAACCAGCATCACTCCATGAGAGGAATTCGATAGGGAAACCCCGATGTTGAAGGTGGCGATCTGCACAAACAAAAGGACACCCAGAATAATTGCCGGTCTCCTTTGGTGGGCATTAAGCCCGAGACCGCTGCCTTCGATGCGACACCATATCAGCATCACTGCTGTAGCTAATGCGAAGCGGATTCCCGCTGCAGCAATCGGCGGGATGGCATCAACGGCAAAGCTGGTTGCCACGGCATTGCCACCCCAGAACATGGATGTCAGCAAAGCCCAAGTGGCCGCAAACAATCCGACCGGTTGGATTTCGCGGGTATTTTTACTCATATTTATCCAAGTAGGGAGGCAAGAGCACGATTCTGGGCCGGGTTGGAATTTTATGGATTTACCGGCTT
>CAZPPD010001253.1:0-1242 GCA_964588185.1 uncultured Alcaligenaceae bacterium
CATCTGAGTTGTTCCAATGAATCAGTTTGCCGTCTTTGGTTCCGCCGACGGATTGGGAAGCATTGGAGTTCAAAGCCCCCGAGATAATCTCCCGGTCGACTCCCTGGAGTTCCCGAATTTGCTGACCATTGGAGAAATTGACCGTCCGAATCTTCTTGTCCGCGGTGGAAATAAGGATCTGGTTCCCATCAGAGGAAGGGGTCATAAAGACGATTTCTTGCGGGAGCGGCGGGAATTTACGCGGGGCATCCGTGTTGATGGTCCAGAATTTCAACAAACCGTCATCGCCGACACTAAACGCCGTGGAGTTGTTTGCCGAAATTTCGACGGCATTGGCACCTCCTTGATGGGCTCCAATCACGGTAATTAGTTCGCCGTTGCCGGCGTTCCAAAAGCGGATGGTTCCGTCTGCGCCGCTGCTGCCGACGATGGAATTGTTGGCACTAAAACAGACCTTCAGAACCTCTCCGGTGTGGCCCGACAGTTTGAATAATTCCTTGAAATCTTTAGTATTCCAGATCTTGACCAAGCCGTCTTTGGTTCCGGTTACCAACTTTTCGCCGTCAGAGGTGATGTCGATGCTGTTGATTTCCTTGTTGACTTCATGGCTTTTTAGAGGACTGCTGGTAGGCACATCCCAGATTTTCAGATCGGTATCCAATCCCCCGGAAGCCATCAAGTGACCGCTGGGGCTGACGGCAACCGAAAGCACCATTTTGCTGTGCCCTGCTTTCCCGCCAAATGTGCGAAGCTCCTGGCCGGTCTTCACATCCCACATCTTCAAGGTATTGTCGAAGCTGCCGGTGATTAAATACTTCCCGTCCGGAGTAAAAGCCAAGGCATACACCGCATCCTTGTGGCCGCGAAAAGTTTTTTGCAATTCCGGCGGAGTATCCGGCTGACCGGCCGGCAAATAAGTAAACAGGGAAAAGACCGCCAACATTCCTCCCAAAACGGCTACCGGAAGGATTCGCTGGGGTTTGCAGGACACAAATTTCGGCATCGGAGAACCTCCGTTGGTGGGTTTACGTGGTTGGAGGAGAACACTACTCCCGGGCGTGAAGGGAAAACCTTTCCCTCGCGGATGGAAGTTAAGTGTCTCGCGCACGGCAAGAGTTGTCAACCATTGAAAGAGAGGAGAGTTTCTCCAGGGCCGGATGGAGGTCATTATCCGGCGGGAATCATTAGCGGAATATACTCGGTTCCCCGGTCTATGGCTTGCTGGGGAATGTGCATTCGGAC
>CAZPPD010001254.1:0-1230 GCA_964588185.1 uncultured Alcaligenaceae bacterium
CCTTTCCAGATTTCCCCATCTGGGAAGTGGACCTGAAGTGGATCAAAAAAGATTACCAAAAAGTATATGACATGGTTCGAAAATTAAGGGAAAATACCAGGTATAAGCGAAATTTCAAATTGCAGAATTACCATGTTACCTGTCTGCTTCGACTTCAGCGAAACAAAGAGGCGATCCGTGTTGCGGAGGAGATCGCCGGCAATCAGGGAGACCGCTTGCTGCTGATTTTGGCTTATGCCGGCAATGGCGATGTTGAGAAGGTAATGGCAACCGTAAAACGCTACCCTCATGACACGTTTTTAGTTCAAAATTGTTACCGGCACACTGAGATTGGCCCGATATTGCGAAGCGAAGCCTTTCAGGAATTTCGCCAACGTTTTCCGGATCCAAACCAAGTAGAAAAAAAGTGAGTTTCCTTGGAGAACTGCGATGGCAAATAGCAAACGTCGAGAAGGTTGCCCGAGTTTCCAGAGTTCCGGTATGAATCGCCGGACGCTTCTTAAAGTCGGTTCCTTGGGAATCGCCGGTCTGCATCTCCCGGCGTTGTTCCGGGCCGAAGCTCAGGCAAGCGGACGCCGCCCCCAAGTACGGGCACGTTCCATCATCTTTCTCAACCAATTCGGCGGCCCAAGCCATCTGGATACCTTTGATCTCAAGCCGAATGCTCCGGAGAATATCCGCGGCGAATTTCGGCCCATCCCCACCAACGTTCCCGGGATTCGCATCGGTGAGCATCTGCCCAGGCTGTCCCAACGTTTGGATAAGTATTGTATATTGCGGGCAGTCAGCCATCGCATGCGCAATCATAATTCTGCTTCCTATTATTGCCTGACAGGCGTTGCTCCTCCGGTCGATGATATTCGCTTGCGGGATACCCTGGAATTGTATCCAACGTACGGTTCGACCGTCGCTCGACTGCGCCCTTCCCAAGGCCGCATGCCCAGCTTTGTGTCGTATCCTTTTCAACTCCGCGACGGCAGCATTACTCCCGGCCAGCACGCCAGCTTTCTGGGCAAGCAGTATGACCCCTTGTTTTTCCAGGAAGACCCCAACAGCCCTTCTTTCCGCCTGCCCGAACTCACCTTACCTTCGTCGCTTTCCCTGCAGCGTCTGGAGTACCGTCAATCGATGCTCCAGCTATTGGATTCTCAAACCTATGTCATGGAAACCTCGGCTACCGCTCGGGGTTTGGAAACCTACTACGACCGGGCCTTTGGGATGTTGGCATCG
>CAZPPD010001255.1:0-1226 GCA_964588185.1 uncultured Alcaligenaceae bacterium
AGCTTGTCAAACAACTCGGCTAAGGCATTGTCGATACGCGCGTGATCGTCAATTCCCACCGTGTTGGCTAGTAAATTATCAATACTGGCTTGGATCCTTTCCGTTTGAGCCCTGTAGTGCATTTCCAGACTATCTAAAAAGGAACTGGCAAGTTGCTCCTGATTTAACAATCCCGAGTAGTTAGGCAGTTTACCCTCTCCGTTGGGTTTGGATCGAGTAATCATGGGTACCTCCTAAGAGAATAAAATTTAGGTTCAACTGATTGACTTTGGACGTCCTCGTTTTCTAAGGCGAGGAGTAGGGTTTAGGGTTTCAGCAAAAGTTGCGAAATGACCTAAACGATCACCAAAAAAAGAAAAGGTGAGTTGGGAGCGTACATCTTCAGTGAAGGCTCGGCCGCCAATAACCATCGCGACATTCATTTCTCTGACCTGTTTAAATAATCTTTGAAAGTCCGTTACAAATGTCTTTTGGTTCTCAATAACACTAGCTGATAGCCAAATCATTTTTGGTCGAATTCTCCGGACCGCCTCGTGGAAGGTTGTAAATGGAGTATTCGGGCCCAGGTTTGTAGCTTGCCATCCGCTATCCAAGAGAACCATTTCAGCAAGAAGACTTGGAAGCACAAACGGATCATTGGCTACCGCGCCTCCAACGACCCGTGGGGACTTACTTCTGACTTTTCTCTGTAAATCACACCTCAGATCATAAAGAGCGGACATGCAAATTTGTGTTGCCCTGTGTTCATCAAATATGTCTAAACGGCCGTCTTCCCACTGCCGGCCAATGTAAGCAAAGCTTGGTTGCACAATATCATCTGCAATTTCATCCATCCGGTAGCCGGATGCTCCAGCCTCATTGATGGCGTTTCTTGCCTTGTCTGTGTCACCGGCAAGCAAACTATCCAAAAACCACTTTTGCAAATCTGAAATATGACAGGGACTCCGCCTCGATTGAGGAAGAGATTTGGAAATCGTAGGGGAAGGAATAATACCTTCCCGGGATAAACGTAGCAAATCACCCAAGGAAATCCGCCTGTGGCCCCCGGCGGTTTTTTCCGCAGGAAGAATCCCTTTATCAACCCATTGCTTGACAGTGGTAACCCCTACTTGAAGCAAATCGGCTGTTTGTTTAGGTGACAATTTACTTTTATTTTTGTTATCCATAAATATGACGTTTTAGACCATTTTCTTGTTCCCAGATCACTTATACTCATACCCCGGTTT
>CAZPPD010001256.1:0-1220 GCA_964588185.1 uncultured Alcaligenaceae bacterium
GGATGATTGGGGCCGGTGAAAAAGTGATTAAAGCCGACTTCGTATAGAGTAGCTGCCGAAGCATAAGTAGAAATGTGACCCCCGAGATTCGGAGTGTTCTTATTTCCGCGAACCACCATGGCCATGGCATTCCAACGGATCAGACTTTTGATACGCCGCTCGGTTTCCCTACTCCCGGGAAAAGGCGTCTGCCTTTCGACGGGAATGCTATTGATGTACGGCGTGGTCGCCGAGAAAGGTAACTGAACTCCCTCCTTGAGAGCTTTAAACTCCAGCTGAGTCAGCAAGAACCGGGCCCGGTCTGAACCCTCGGTTTGCAACACTGCTCCCAGGGAATCCAACCATTCCCGTGTTTCTAGAGCATCAATATCCCCGTTTGTAGCTTGGCCCTCTTCCCTCATTTTCGTCTCTCCGTTTAAACATTTCTTCCGTGAGTGTCCCCACTGAATTTTGGTCTGTTAGTCACCTTTTGGTCTGAAGCATGCTCGCCTAGATTCTCAAAGCAATTAGCTTTCAGGCAAAAACGCGGAAGATTCAGAATGGTAGGCGAGCATGGCACCCAAAATACCTGAAAAATCCCAAAATTCGGTAGGACACCCATTTCCGCTTACACAACTCACCAATGTGTATTATTATGGCGCAATGTATCTTCGGCCAAGTTGTGGAGAAGGGGCATTCAAATCTTTGTGCAGGCTACGTCCCGAAGGATTAGTTAAATTAATCCGCAGGTGGGTTAATTGAAGTGATTGAACCGGCTTAATGGCAGAGGTTCCAGATAAGGAATTTAAGATGTCGATTCACACCATGAAGGTTTCCCTCCGAGCCATAGACACGGACGGGACGATCCGGCATGATCAATTTGTCGGTCCCTTGGAAATCCAAGGCAGTGAGCCGGTGGATTCCGTGGTAAGCGATGAGATTGATCAGCCGTCATTCGTAAATTTCCGTGCCCTAAGTTTGAGTGAATTCGCTGACAAAGAGGAACCCGGCTCGGCTTTCCGGGCCGCCATGAACGAAAATATGCATGCTGTCGGGGAATTTTTTGAGCGGCGGTCTACTTCCTTGTTCGAGCAGTTTCGCAAGCGTGGTTTGGAATTGCTGGTCATCGTAGAGGTGTGGGTCGACAGTGATCAAGTGAAATTAGCCCTGACCCCAAAATTTGTCCAGGGTTGTGCTCACCAACATTTGGGTGTGGAAATAATCTCCCGTCCATACACGCC
>CAZPPD010001257.1:0-1218 GCA_964588185.1 uncultured Alcaligenaceae bacterium
CAATCCTGTTCGGCACACCGATTGCCCAAGAAGTTCCTTAAACGTTGCGCTTGCTGGTGGTCTAACTTAGCGTGTGAATTTGCAGGAATAGAGTCTTTATTTTGGTCGTCGAAGCGCAGCAGCCAACGCCACGAGTTGCAGGATTAGCAACCGTGTTATCGGGTTTGCGCTTGGAGTTTTTCGAGGTGGGATGCTAATTCGTCCTCGTCGGCCCAGCCTATGAAGTACCAACAAAACATCTCGAAGGTGCGTTTGGTCGGTTTCTTGCCGGTCCACAACGCCAGCAGCAGGCAAGCAATAATGGCACAATAGGCTTGGATTTGCACGCCCTTCTGGTCCGTGCTCAGCAAATGGCGGCATCCGAGCATATGTTTTAAAAAGCGGAAAAAGACTTCGATCAGCCAACGCTTTTGGTAGATAAAGCCGATGATTTCGGTGGGCGGATCCAGCAGATTGGTGGCGATGCGCAGCAAGCCGTCGCTGACCGCTCCGGAACTGCCGCCGCGTTTTTGGTGGGGTGTCGTGCGGATAAGAAGCAACCGCATCTTGTGGTTGGGGCGGTTGTGCTCGTCGCGATCTTGCCCCAGCAGCACGATGCCGTCAAAGACAATACCAGCGGCTTTGGCCTCTGCCGACAGCGGCCGTTCTTCGACGACCTCATAGTTGCTGTTGTCGCGCAGGCGGCAGACATAACTGCTGCCGATGGCAGCGATGGCGTTGAACAAGGCGAACTTGGCATAGCCGCGATCCATCACGTAACAATGATCGGGTTGCAGATGTTTTCGCAGCACTTCGCGTTCGTCATCCGCTCCGCTGTTGCAACCGCCGGTCACGTCGATGCGTAGCGGCACACCGCGTTCAATATCAAAGTGGGTGTGCAGTCGATAGGCACTTTTGGAACGGCCGCCGGTGGGCGACTTGAGATAAGCCGCCTGGACGATGTTGGAAAAGGTGCGAACGACCGAACCATCGACAGCCGTGAGGAGCTGTTTGATTTCCGGAAAATCAGGATCCTGGGCTGGCGGCAATTCTCCGGCTAACTCCTGGACGATGCGGCGGAGCGGTTCGGGATCAAAGATCTCGGTGGCTTCGGACAACGACCCCAGCGAAACCCGCGGACAGCCGAGCTTTTTCTGTACTTTTTTCAGCTCGCTGGCTTTTTGCATGCCCCGCAGGGAATCGATGATGGGGTTGAAGAAGAACAACAGAAGGTAGGTG
>CAZPPD010001258.1:0-1210 GCA_964588185.1 uncultured Alcaligenaceae bacterium
AGAACTTCACCAGACGGATGTCGTTCAATCAGTCTTATCTCTTGATTCTCATCAATTACCGATAGAATTTCACCAAGGATTTTTTTTTCATTGAATTCGATTGCATATCTCAGAATTGAATTTCCATGGGTGACATCACATCCAAGTTCAATTGGAGCTTTCCTTGTTTTCTCATCCAGTAAGAAGGGGTCGTAAACGGGGATATTCTCATCTCGCCGGGATTTAGGACTCGAATCAATGGCCAGCCAGTTTAACGCTCGGGCTGCATAAAGAACGTTTGATTTCCCCGAGGCATTTGGACCGTAAATCGCAACGGACCTTAATAGGCGGAGGGGTTCAGCCCCCCCAGCAATTTTTGCTTCGATAACCCCTCGGTTCTTATCCTCTTCCCTGCGAAGATCGGCTGCCACCAAAGACAAATCGAAATACTCTTTTAAGGAACGATAATTTCTACCGAATAACCTAACCAGCATGATGACCTCAATTGCTTTCAATCAAAAGGTTGCGCAGTTTTCCTGCGCAATGTGAATTTTATCTTGAAGTTCTTGGTCGGTCTAGTTGGTTTTGCACCTTGGGGGTCGAAGTCTTTGCTGCCGAGAATATTTTTCCCAAGGATTCCGCTTGAGTCTCGCCTTCATTTCTTTGAATATATTTAGAGTTCCTCCAACTTGCGGAAAGCATAGTAATTCAAATTGTGATCATCCGAATCCATCGGACATCGTGCATTCTTTTAGGAGATCAAACGTGACACAAGACAACAACATTACTCGGCGGGATGTCATTCAAACTTCGGGACAGGTTGCCGCCGCAACAGCGTTGGCTGGAGTAGTTCTTCCTCAGGTCCATGCCGGTGAAGACCACACGATTAAGATCGCACTTGTCGGCTGTGGCGGGCGCGGGACCGGGGCGGCTTCCAATGCGTTGTCGACTCAGAACGGGCCCACCCAATTGGTGGCCATGGCAGATGTGTTCCAGGACAAAATGGACCGCAGTTACCAACAACTAATACGCCGCCATCAACGGCAAATGAATGTACCCGCCAGCCGCCGCTTCATTGGCTTTAACGCCTACCGCCAAGCCATGGATTGCCTGAGTGAAGGCGACGTGGTTATCTTTGCCACTCCGCCGGCTTTTCGTTGGGTTCATTTCACCTACGCTATCGAAAAACGCCTCAATGTCTTTATGGAAAAACCGGTCACCGTGGACGGAC
>CAZPPD010001259.1:0-1198 GCA_964588185.1 uncultured Alcaligenaceae bacterium
TGTAAAGTTTTAATGCATTAAAAAAGAAAAACAAGGCAACTTTTTCCGGTTACAGCTTTGAGATTGTTTCGCACACGATGAGGGAAAAGAAAAATGCCAAGACCGTAAATAAGACCGTGACAAACTCCAACTTTGCCGACTGAGTTTTGAGGGACAAACAAGTCCGCAAAATTAGTGAGACGGCAAGAAATAAAAATCCCAGCATCCAAAGGGTTTGAACTTCACTCCCGGAGGTTTGCAGGTTTCCCAAAAAAGCTACCGTACAAACCAAACAAAGAAACATGCCGATGGTCATGCAAACCCGGTAAAGCATAAGCAGGTCTGTGTTTTCACTCATGGCTGTTTACCTCTTGGGTAATAAGAACCCGATGACTTTATCGTCCAGTAAACTTTGCAATATAAAGCTTAAAGACAAAATAAAAAGTCCCACCCAGGCTTTAGGCAGGCGATAAACCTTCGGAAAACTCACCACCTTGGGTTTCTGTCTTCCCCACCGAATGAGCAGCGTCAGTAACTACATTTTCCAGAACCTGGACATATTCCAAAAAGCGTTCGCGTCCGCTTTTGGTCAGCCGGCACAAGGTTTGGGGCCGATTATTCTGAAAACTCTTGAGTATTTCAATGAGGCCCTTGTCGCTTAGCAGTTGCAGATGGCGGCTGAGATTGCCGTCGGTCAGGGAACACAATTCCTTGAGGTCATTAAACAACAATCCCTGGCCATGCGTCGCCAAGGAAGCAATGATGCTCAGGCGAGCTTTCTCATGGATAATGCGGTCCAGCCCGTCGTAGGCGAAACGGCCGGTGTTTTCAGTCATTTGAGATTTGTGGTTCGACATCATGACGTTCCAACGTCCAGTAAAGAATAAGAGCGGCAAAAAGTTGGCCGATGCCAAAGGGGACTCCCATGGTCCAAGGAGACAAATCTTCTTGGGAAACCGCCAGGGTAATCAAGCCGGCCAACAAATAAAAAACACCAACATAAAAAGTAGCCTTGGGCAACAACCGGAATGAAGCAAATATTCCCAGGCTAAAGAGAATGCACCAAAGACTGGGAAGCATCCAAATGGATTCCGGTTTGAAAATCAACAACACGATCATTAACAGACCACCAGCACCCACGGCCGGTACAAACTGACCAACGGCCATTAAGGTGGTCGTCCCGGCCAAAGCAGAAGGAGCCCGCCGACAGCGATAATAC
>CAZPPD010001260.1:0-1197 GCA_964588185.1 uncultured Alcaligenaceae bacterium
GAAGGAGTGCCACCTTGGGTAAGACAAGGAAAATTTTTTGAACGCCGGCGTTACCCTTCCGGATCGGAGATCCAACGTCTTGGCATTGGTAATGTCCTTCTCCCACGCAGTTGGTTATGTAATATAGAAAAACCTTTTGATCGCCGTTTTAATCTTACGGGAGGAGAAGATAGTTACCTACTTCTCCATCTTTATTCACTTGGTTTACGTATGGTGTGGAGTGATGAAGCCATAGTTCATGAAATCATACCCACTTCACGCGCCACCATGCGGTTTTTATTGCAGCGGGAATATCGTATTGGAATTACTATTTCCCAACGAGTAAATCTCTTAACACCCACTTGGAAGCAACGCAGTTTACGAATTATTCGGGCTCTGGCAAGAGTTGGTGTTGGGATGTTACTTTTACTCCCTTCTTTGGTTGTTGGCAGAGCGGCTCTCGTGAAATCGTTGTGTCACTGTGCTGGTGGTTGGGGGAGTGTCGCCGGTCTTTTTGGGGCGAATTATGAGCAATACCAAGTGATTCATGGGCAATAGGCTGTGGTTTTTCACAAACCAAGGAGAAGAGCGGCCGTAAAGAAGGAACCACTTTGCATATACCCCATTCTAACGCATCACGGAGCTTTAATTTCCAACTGACATGTTGGTTAGTTGTATAATGTCGGAAATAGACCTTTTGTGTTGTAAATCCGATCTTGCTCAAAAACAGGCTCACTTCGCGAGCGGTGTATTCCCGCACATGTCCCATATGACCGTAAGTGTTTAATTGCTGATATTCGCGATAGATATCTGGTGATACGTGACAGCCGTAGTGGTGCCATAGTAAATTCCAAAATCCGCGCAAACTACGTAGATTTGGTGTTGATAATAACAATTTTCCACCGGGTTTTAACACGCGGAAAACTTCTTGCATCGTAAATATCAGGTTGATGCGTAAATGCTCAAACACTTCGTTAAATAAAATCAAATCAAAGGAATTATCCGCGAAAGGCACGCGTTCCCGTTCAAAATCAGCACGGTGGATTTGCAGGCTATGTGTTTGCAACACTTCCCCAAAGCGCTCGGGGACAATGTCCAAACCGTGTGTTTGGTATCCCAGTTTTTGCAAGGCCAACGTGAGAAAAAACGGTACGGAGCCAAATTCTAAGATCATTGATTGGGAGTGAGCGTATCTTTCTACTAACATCGAATCGTAGG
>CAZPPD010001261.1:0-1197 GCA_964588185.1 uncultured Alcaligenaceae bacterium
CCTGTCCGCTTCTTCCCGCTCCAAATGCCACAGCAACTCCCTGGCTTCCGACCGCACGTGCGACACGTGCAGCCGCCATTGATACACATAGATCTGCAGATGGGTGGGAATCTTGCGGGAGACTCGCTCCATGTTCTTCCGTAAATTATCAAGCATTTCAATCTGTTCGCGAATTTCTCCCGGATCGTTGGAATTCTCAATTTGGTCCTCGATCTTTCGCAAAGCACTGTAGTGTTTGCGGAGCAACCAATTGATCCGCACCGAATAGAGCATGGGCAACATCTTGAAAAAGGGGAGCCATACCAGCAACAGCGGGATAAGTAGAATCTGCAACTTAAATACCAGCCAAACTCCCCAGTACGGCAACAAGCGAGTAACCAACGATTCTCCCGAAAGCATATAAGCTTCGGCCGTGTCGTGAACGGGAATATCCATTCCCTCCAGCGTTGGAAAGTTCTTGGGAGCCGAAACCAAATCCGCTCGCGTGTGGATCTTGCGGGCCGCGATCAGAAGTTGTTCCACGGCTCTAGGGTGAAGTCCTTCGTGGCAGACCAACATGGTCGGGGTAGCGAATAGCTTGACATCTCTTTTGGGAATATTCTCTTCCAAATCGATAACCCCTTCTCCCAAAACCACCGGCGACAAGTAAGGGAACCGCCGCGAATAGGCCAATTGCCGCCGGAAGCTGAGCAGCTTTATGTCTTCCTGACGCAGGAGATCTTGAATCATAGGGTTTGTTGGTGAGGAAACAAAAAAGGCTACTTGCAAGTTATGACTGCAGAGCTCCTCTTTGGTTTTCTTCATGGAGTAGTTGAGGAATTCGGCATTGCTATCGTCAATACCATTGGCTTTCAGGAGAGACTTGGCAACGGCACTGGTTCCGGAGTCCTTAAGGCCAATGGCAACTTTGGGCTTTTTCTCGTGGTGCAAAGAAGCGAGATGTTCAATGGAGTGCCCGCGATAAAATATCCAAACCGGTTCCCATTGAATAGCCACCAATCCGCGTAACTCTCCATTTGTATCCTGATCGGCAACTATTTCATATGTTCCTGCCTGAACGAAGGCCGCGTCCACTTGATGGTCCAAAAGCAAGTGCAAATTTTCCAGGGAACCTTGTGTGTAGGTCAGCTCCACCGGAAGGCCCATTTTTTTCAGTTTCTTTTGATATTCCTTACCGATCGTGGCATAAACTCCCTC
>CAZPPD010001262.1:0-1196 GCA_964588185.1 uncultured Alcaligenaceae bacterium
ACCTGATGGAGAGCCAAAGCAACACACGTCATTGCCGCCAAAGCAATCGCGGGACCAAAGTCAGCCAGGAACTCCCGTACCTTGGGTCGCAAATAGCGGCTGCGGCGGAAGGCCGAAAGATTCATCGCCAAATAGTAAGTTCCCAACGCCAGCAACAATGCCAGTAACGCTCGGTCATGGTTGGCTGAGTCGCCTTGGTAAACGTCGGTGAAAACATGAATAATGGATTTAATTGCTTCTGTGATAAAAATTAGGGAGATCAACGCGGCAAAAATTTCATCGGTAAAACGCGTGAAGTAGCGCATTAAACAACTGGCATCGGTCACCGATAGAATAATTAGAAACACAGTCGTCCATAAACCTACCCAGGCGTAGGTGGGCAAAAATTCAATTTGTAACTGGCCGCACAACTGGTAGAGAATGGCCGTAAAAATGAGCAAAGGTCCAGTGCCGCCAAGAATAATCAACGGTTGCCCGGCTAGTAAGGAGTAGATGACCCCGCATAATACCGAGGCGGCAATCATCTCTACTGCCCCAATGGCCCCATTGGTTTCATCCGCCATAAATCCACCAAAGGTTATCGCCGGAGCAAGACAGGCAAAGACAAGGAAAAAAGTCGAACTTACCGTTTTCGGATGAAAGCCGTCAACGATGTCGCTCCAATACCATTTGGCACGCCGGCGAATATCCAGCCAAAGTCCACCTCCAATCACTCCGGTGTATTTCAGCTCTTCGCTGACTTTCTCAGTGGGGATTTCCTTCTCCGAAGGCGCAGAACGCTCGAGGTAGCTATCAATCGCGGCGAGGAGTTCCTCCTGCGACTTCGCCATCCGAGCTTCATAGCGAAAACGCTCGTCGGCGGTGAGCTGAGCAATGTGCATCAGCAAATCCAGGTGCTCGGTTTTCCCCGGCGGTCCAAGCAAAAAGAAGAAGAACTGAGTCGGAATACCGTCCGGTGCCCCCAGGTTCATTGGATGGGCCAATTGAACGAACAAAATAATGGGCTTTTCAAACCAATCCCGGTAAAGGTGAGGAATGGCGACGGAATTGCCGATAGCTGTAGGGTCTTTTTCTTCCCGGATCACCAGTTGATGCATCATCTCATCCCGCACCTCATTGGGAATCGAACCTCGCCCGGTTTTAAACGCTGTCGCCTGAAGAAATACCTCCTGAAGGTTTTGGGCTTCCACATTCAA
>CAZPPD010001263.1:0-1192 GCA_964588185.1 uncultured Alcaligenaceae bacterium
TCTGCCATTCCTTCTCAGCAGCGATGATCTTTTTGAGCGCTTCCTCTTGCCATTCCCGAAGACGCAGCAGGTTTTGTTGAATCTTGGCCTGTTTCTGATCAAGGATCGCATTAAGTTCCTTGGGGCTGACGATTCGCAGTTGAATCTCCGGGTCGCTGTAGCCCGGTTTGGGGAAAGCAACCACGTTATTGAAATCCCTTGCCCCGGCACGAATTATCAGAATCTCACCTTCCCGAGCAATTCCATTTAAGGACCAGCGATGGCCAACCGTCACCTGTAATGGTTTGAGGTGGATTCCTGGCAAGGCTGTAGGAACTGGGGTCTGCGTGAGTTGAGTGAGGGTTCCTAAAATCTTCGACGATGCAGATTGATGATCGTACAAAGGAAGCTTCTTGGGTACAGGATCCAGGACGGTACCATCCCATGCCTTCCGGTAATATTCCAAATAGGTGGACTTTAATCCGAAGCGGTCGTCTTCGGCAGTGATTTTTAAGGATATAGTGGCATCCGGCAAAACGTCTCGGTTCGACTTTGGCCGCTTTAGGTAAACCGTGGGAGAAGGATCGGCAAGGACATCCAAACCAAACACATAATCGTTGGCCAAGCCACTGTCGTCCCGGATGTACAAAACGTAAACGCCGGAGATCCAAGGGCGAAATCTTACCGACAGCTCTGTGCCATTGGGATTTACGAACGCTGGAATCTTGGCCCAAACTTCTTTACCGCCTACATAAGCCGCTAATGCCGGGAGAGCAAATGGATTTCCTATGGTGGCGAATTTCGATGCGCGAATCGCCAAGGGATGAGAGGGGTGATACTCAATCCAAGCTTTGGCGATTGGCCGGTCAGTGGCTGCTTGCAAAAAGGCAACGGTTCCTTCCGGAGCGTTGATGCGACCGGTACCCGGAGTGATCTTTTCCGGGGATTTCTTACCGGTATTTTTCGGATAATGCAGTTCAACCAATGGGGATGGCAGCCCATTTAAAGGAGCGAGGCGAGGGGGTTCTCCCACTTCCACCGTATGCCAGCTATTCTCTTTTTTGGGAGAGCGGGCGTCATTCACAATCACGCGAAAGCGAAACGATCGATATTGCCGGGCCATATCCAACGGGGCGGTGAATGTGCCTTCCGATTCTTCTTCATTCACTTGGATTGGATACTCCCGTTTGCCGTTTTGGCTGGAGGTGAGCCC
>CAZPPD010001264.1:0-1187 GCA_964588185.1 uncultured Alcaligenaceae bacterium
GAACAACCCATATTCTTTCAAGTGTCAGCAGTGGCAGGTAATGGAATCCCCCATTCTTCAATCCCAGGAATACGAGCAGCCTTATGCGCCAGGTTCTTTTTGAAATTCCCCTCAATAGCTTTAATGAGAACTTGCCTAACATTCCCATTCACGGCTATGGGTTTATGTTGTTTCTGGCTTTTGTTTGTTGCACCTGGTTGGCGGCCCGATTGGCGAAACGGCAAGGAATAAAGCCGGAATTGATTCAGGATTTAGCCATCTGGCTGTTTATCTCCGGCATTGTCGGAGCAAGGGTTACTTATGTGCTGCGGAATTACGAGAAATTCACCTCATTCTGGGCTATGTTTGCCATTTGGGATGGCGGTTTGGTATTTTTTGGCTCGGCCATTGGGGGATTAGTGGGATACCTACTCGCTTACAGGTATCTCTTGAAACCCAACAAGGTTTCCGCCTGGAAAATGGCGGACATTGTTGCTCCCTGTATTGCGTTGGGTCTCTGCCTTGGGCGAATCGGCTGTTTGTTGAACGGATGCTGTTATGGCGGAGTTGCCTGTCCCGATTGTCCGGGCATTCAATTTACCATGCCCACTCTTCCGAGACAAAAGTTAGTCTATGAGGGCTACCAAACGCCTGCCGGGTTTACCACGATTGATAACCGCGTCCAAGCGGTGATGCCGGGCTCGGAAGCGGAAGATGCCGGCCTTAAATCGGGAGATATTATTATGGGTGTGAACGGTCAGGAAATAAGAGCGGGTGGGGCCTTAGCCGCCTTTTTTGAATTCTGGCCACGGGGAGAAGAAAAGTTGGATCTTGTCGTGCAGCGCGGGGGCGAGGAAGTAAACTTGCCGGTTTTCTATCCCAGGACGCTGCGCCTTCATCCGACGCAAATCTACGAGACTATCAGTACCGGCCTGCTCACCTTCCTTTTATTGTCCTACTATCCTTTTCGGCGGCGAGATGGAGAAATGATTGTCATCCTGATGATTTGTTATTCCATCCATCGCTACACCAATGAAGTCATCCGCATGGATACCGTACCCATCTTTAATGGATTTACCCTGTCGCAGAACATCAGCATGATTCTGTTTGTCTGTGGCATTGGGCTTGGGATCTGGCTATTGCGGCAACCTCCCCAATATCAATACGACGAAACTGAGCCAAATAAAGAAAAGCCGGAACCTACTCCG
>CAZPPD010001265.1:0-1173 GCA_964588185.1 uncultured Alcaligenaceae bacterium
TATTGGGAAAGGCAAACTCCGCATTTAAGACCGCACCCAAGGAAGGTAGCCCGGCTCGCTAGCAAATTGGCTTTGGGGGCGGGGCGGCTTATACACCCAAGTACGAACGGATGTGGAAAACCATCCTGAAACGCAATCCTCAGTTATTTTTCTTTCTGGGAGACAACGTTTACATTGACTCTCCCACCTTCCCGGAATACCAACGTTATCTTTACTACCGGCGGCAATCCCAACCGGATTATCGCAAGCTTTGTGCGACGGCTGGCATCTATGCGATTTGGGATGACCACGATTTCGGCACCAATGATTGTGCTGGTGGTCCCGACATTCACAATCCAAAATGGAAAGTGCCGGTTTGGAATGTCTTTCGTCGGAATTGGAACAATCCGGCTTACGGCGGCGGGGAGAAGCAACCCGGATGCTGGTTTGATTTTGTTCATGGCGATATTCATTTCATTTTCCTGGACGGCCGTTTCTACCGCAGCAAGCGGAGAAAGAACAGCAAGGAAGCGCCCACCATGCTCGGCAAAGCCCAGCTGGAATGGTTGTTGCGGACGCTGAAAAATTCCAAGGGAAAGATCATCGTCATCCTTTCCCCGGTCCCCTGGGTAGGCGGCAATCCGGATAAATGGAATGGATTCCCGGAAGAACGGGAACAGATATTCTCCTTCATCGAGAAGAACAAAATCGAAGGCGTAATGCTGATGTCCGCGGATCGCCACCGCTCCGATGTGTTGGTGACGCGGCGAAAAAAGGGATATGACTTGTATGAATTCATGAGTTCCCGGCTGACCAATGTGCATACGCATGGAAGAGCCGGGCCCAAAGATGGAGCTTTGTTCTCCTACAACAAGAAATGTTCCTTTGGGTTGGTTACTTTCGACACAACGAAAGACGACCCGGAGGTGCTTTACCAGATCATCAATATCGATAATGACGAGATTCACCAATTTCGTTTGCGCCGTAGCCAAATGACCTTTGCCACCAAGAAGGAATAACCAATGAGAAACATTGCTTTATTTGCTGGCCTGTTGCCTGGGATTTTCCTGCTGATGCCGAGCTATGGAGAGGCAGGGCAGAAACCGAATATAGTTTTGGTGATGGCCGACGACCAGGGTTGGGGCGATATGGCTTACAACGGCCATCCTCATTTGAAGACTCCCAACTTCGACA
>CAZPPD010001266.1:0-1157 GCA_964588185.1 uncultured Alcaligenaceae bacterium
CATCGAAGGGAATCAGCTCCGCCCGATTCAATCCGGTGCTGCTCAATAATAACTTCAACTGCGGATGTGCCCCAAAGCGTCGGCGAGCGAACGTTTCAATCCGCCGCCCTAATAACTTCTGAGTAACTTCCTGGCCCTTCAGCAAATTCCATAGTTGCGATTCCACAGGAAGCAGGGCATCCTCGCGTTCCTGGTAACAGCCGCCACAAACCTCGATTTTCTTCTTGTCAAAAGCCTCCTTCATTTCCTGGAATCGCTGCGGATGCTGCTGTTGCCATTTTTCCAGGAGAGCCCCCGAAGCAATCAAGTTAAAGGGAATCTCTTTCTGATAAGAAGGAGGCCATTTGCCATCCAGATGTTTTTCATCCGGGAGAAACAAATCCACTAAGTAGATGGTGACCGGGTAAAGAATCTCCCGCGCCGACAGGATCCGGTTGGCGGCAGAAACTAAATGACCGTACCAATTCTCTCCTTCCCCGGGAGTCCGGAAATAATCCGGCTTGGAGACGACTCGAGGACCATACTCATATTGGTAATCCTCATCATAGCCGTCGTCGTAGTCGTTGTAGTTTTCATCCTCCTGATATGAATCGCGATAGCTATCATCCGCTGCAGGACCTTCCGAATCGTAACCCGATCCATCGTCATAGACGGGATCCTCTCCCTCCGAAAAAGCATCATGCGGAGGAGCATTGGGATCAAACGGCGGAGGACAGGGAATGCCGATCAATTCGGCGATGGCTCGCTGCACATCGATCCAGAACTCTTCGGTCTCCAATAAGTTCTCGTGCTCCGTCGCCTCACTCAAGCTGGCAAGCAACAAGTAGCCCAAACCGATGGCATAGAACGGCCGGACTTGCTCCGGCTCCAGCGTGACTAATTTCGCTTGGATTTCCTCCGGCGAGAGAGAGACCGCTGCGGATGAGTCCCCCGCATTTCCTCCGGGAGATTCCGGACCGGATTCTTCAGGGGAACCTCCCGATCCCTCGCCCGGTTGGCTGGATTCGGGTGCATTGCCGGAATCCGATTCTGATTCGTTCGGATACTTGGACAAATCCGGAATAGGGCCCGGCACCATCTTTCCCAACCGCTCCAAGGCTTGGGCCAAAGTTTCGTCCCGGTCCATTTTCCCCTTGAGGATAGACGCCCCAACCTCC
>CAZPPD010001267.1:0-1157 GCA_964588185.1 uncultured Alcaligenaceae bacterium
GTTTACCTTACCGATAAGATTGGCATGCCCTTCCGCGGACAAGTCTAAAGGATATTATTATACAGATTGTAACGAATTCCTCACTAAACTTTTTCCATAAATCCACCGTAAATTCTAATGCAAAAATCTCTTGATGACATCAATAAACCCATCCGGGAACTCCGCCAACGGCTTGACCCTTTCTATTCCGAAATCAGTAAGGTTATCATCGGGCAAAAGGGAATGATTGATCGCATGATCATAGGTTTACTTACCAGCGGGCATATTTTGCTGGAAGGGGTACCCGGGTTGGCCAAAACCCTGGCGGTTCGGACGGTGGCTCGATGTTTACATCTAACTTTTCAGCGAATCCAATTTACCCCGGACCTTCTGCCGGCGGATGTCATCGGCACTCAGATTTATAATCCCCGGTCCGGGGAGTTTACCATCAAAAAAGGGCCGATCTTCGCCAATTTTGTTCTGGCGGATGAAGTCAACCGGGCCCCGGCAAAAGTCCAAAGCGCATTGCTGGAGGCGATGCAGGAAAAACAGGTCACAATCGGGGATACCAGTTATACCTTGGAGCTTCCGTTTTTGGTGCTCGCCACGCAAAATCCCATCGAACAAGAAGGCACCTATCCGTTGCCCGAAGCCCAAGTGGACCGCTTTATGTTCAAACTGAAAATCACCTATCCTACCAAGGAAGAGGAACTGGAAATCCTCAACCGGATGTCTCTGGTGGATCCGAATCTACAAGTGGAGCCGGTGCTGCAAGCATCGGATATTTTTGATCTGCGTCATGGTATCGATCAGGTGTATGTGGACGAACAAATCAAGAGATACATTGTGGACATCGTTCAGGCCACTCGCCATCCGGAAGAATTCCAGCTGGACATCCAACCCTATGTGCAACTGGGAGCCAGTCCAAGAGCCACGATCTTTTTGACTCGAGCATCCCGGGGGCATGCTTTCCTGCAGGGTCGTGGATTTGTCACTCCAGAGGATATTAAGGCCATCGGCTACGATGTCCTGCGTCATCGGGTGAGTATTACCTATGAAGCCGAGGCGGAAGATATTTCTTCGGATGACATTTTGAAAAGGATCTTTGATACTTTGAAGGTGCCTTAAACTGTTCATGGATTTCGTATCTGCCATTGTTCTAAAAAAGAACAACCCAT
>CAZPPD010001268.1:0-1150 GCA_964588185.1 uncultured Alcaligenaceae bacterium
ACCCGGACGATAATGCTCAGGGCGGACAACTGATCTTTGACTTTATCGGTCCTTCCCTGGTTAACTCTGTGGGACTATTGGATGTCGAAGAAAATGGCGGCACCATCGAGGCATTCGATGGTAGCGGCACTTCTCTCGGCATCGTCAGCGTCCCCTCGCTCGGCGACAACAGCTTTCAGAGCGTCGCTGTCGGGATTGACGGGGTCAGCCAGTTGGTGGTCAACTTCACCGGAAGTGGAGCTGTGACCTCACTCGATTTCACAGGCACGGGTGACCTGACTTATTCGGACGTGGTTCTCGAGCCTGGTTTCGACGGCATTACCTTCTCCGTTGGTGGGGCGTCCCGAATTCCCAATGGAGTCGATACTGACACAGTTGGTGACTGGGTACGCAATGACTTCGACAAAGCCGGTTTCCCAATGACCATCGGCACACCAGAACCTGGTGAAGCCCTTAACACGCCGGGCGACTTTAACGAGCGAACGGTCGAAACAGGGATCCGGTTGGTCAACACGACGGGCGTTCCCGACACCCAACTGCTGCTCTTCACGACCGAGCACGTTGACATCGCCGTGGAATACCAAGACGGCGAACTGGAACTCGGGGCTCACGCCGAAGACCCCGTCGAAGAGGAATTCGAACTCGACTCGGTTGGCTTCCACGCCGGAATTCGGTCCAAGGAAACTCGACCGGCAGGTTCGAATTTTGACTTCATCGGTGTTGCCGAAGGCGAAGACGTCTACATTTTGCCGCAAGGTCTCGATTCCCAGCGGATCTTCTTGGGCGTGGGAGCCGAGGAGGTAGCTCCTGGCGTCTTCGACGGTGCCCTATCATTGAACATTCAGGCTGTCGATGGTCCGGGTGAGTTCAGCGTGTGGCAGAATGATCCGTTCGGAGTACCCGAATTGGCGGTAGCGACTTCTGATGGTATCGACCCGACGATGGACCAGATCATGGCCAACGTTGGTGCTCACGACCATTACAACTGGGCCTTCACCGCTCCTGGCATCTACTCGGTCGATGCGACCGTCTCGGGAACTTTGCTTTCCGATGGTTCCACCGTCGAGAGCGAAGTCCAGACCATCACGTTCGTCATCGACGAGTTGATCTTTGCGACCGAACACATCGACATCGACATCGAGTTCGAAGA
>CAZPPD010001269.1:0-1150 GCA_964588185.1 uncultured Alcaligenaceae bacterium
GAAAGCTTTACTTTGTTCCTGGCGATCAGTCAGATTCTGAATTCCGCAATGCGCATGGGACAAACCAGCCTTTACCGTCTGACTTATCCGCCGGAAAAACGGGGACGGGTAGTTGGGCGTTTGACTCTGTTTACTTACGCCACCATGGTACCTTCGATTTTGCTGGCGGGCTGGTTGCTGAATGAGTATCCCACGAGTTATCGGCTGATCTATCCTGTCGGGGGAATTTGTGGAATCGTTGGCTGTTTCTTTTATTCCTTGATTCGAGTCCCGGCGGCTTCTGACCGGATGGAGGAAGCAGCAGGATTTGCCAAGCGTTTCCGCCACATCCACCGGATCTTGCGGCATGACCGCCTCTACAGGTTTTTCCAAATGGCATTTTTCTTATCCGGGGCTTCGTTCTTCATGTCCCGCCATGTAGTTTTGATGTTGGCCGAAAGCCGGTTTGGATTCGATGCCTTTCAGCTTTCCCTGATTTTTGTTGTGTTCCCGCAAATATTGTTGGCCCTTGGATCTCCCATTTGGGGGAGTATCCTGGATCGTGCCGGCATCATGCAAAGCCGCCTGCTGATATCGTTTCTCCTGACAGGAACCTTGGCCTGTTATTTCACCGGATTTGTTTTGATTAATCCGTATTTCATCTACGTGGGATGTTTTCTTCAGGGACTATCGGTCGCCGGCGGACAGTTGACTTGGTTCCTGGCTTCTACCACCTTTGCCCCCCGGTCCGAAGATGTCCCCTCCTACAACGGGGTGCATTTTGTCCTCAACGGAGTGCGCGGATTGATCATGCCTTGGGTTGGTTCACTGATTTTTCTGTTCTCCGGAGCGGGAGCCATTTTAGTCGCAGCTTTCATATCATTTATGAGCGTCCCGGTTTTGATTCGAGGGATGGCGTCGGAGGATGAACGGCTCCATAGGCGAGAACCATATGAGAGAAGTGAACCCCAAGAATCAATGGAAGAGGAGGAACCAGTCCCGCCTCTCGAAAGAAAAGAACCAATTCCTCTCCCCAGCAAAGTGACCTGATCCAATAGCTTCAGTCATTCAAGCCTTGTCGCGTATTTTCTGGCTAATCTGGTTTAAAATGAGCTGCATAAAAAAAAGAGTTGCTCCCCCTTTGTACCCTCACCCCTCCCCTTTGGTACCC
>CAZPPD010001270.1:0-1149 GCA_964588185.1 uncultured Alcaligenaceae bacterium
TTCGGTGGGCGGAGAAAGGCTACTGGGTTTTGGGAGTCGACCTTTCCGAAGAAATGTTGCGTGTATCCCGGGAAAAAGCGGCGAAAAAAAATCTGACAATTAATCTTTTAAAAGCAAATTTGGTTGATTTGGCCGGCATTCAAAGTGAGAGCTTTGATTACGCAGTTTGCCTGTTTAGTACATTCGGAATGATCCAGGGCAGGAATAACCGGCAGCAGTTTTTGCAGCATATCTATCGATTATTAAAACCCAGGGGGCGGTTTGTCCTTCACGTCCACAATCGCTGGTTTAATTTCTGGAACCATGAGGGGCGGCGTTGGCTGGTCAAGGACTTCTTTCGATGGATTCGGAAATCGGAACGATATGGAAACAAGCAAATGCCGCCTTATGGCGGGTTGCCGAGTTTAACCCTGCACCTATTCACTCGGAGGGAAGTAACCCGTCTATTGCAAGAAACTGGCTTTCGGTTGCTGGAGGTCCGACCGATTAGTTTGAGTCCGGACGGAGAAGTGCGAAATTGGTTTTGGTTTGGATGGTTGCGTGCTTATGGTTATTTATTCGGTGCTGCAAAATGAAGAAACAAATGTTTCGAGGAGGTGAGAAGAAGGCGCCTCTTGTTCACCTACTGGGATAAAAAAAGAGGCGTAACTTGTAGCTACGCCTCCTCTCTATATAATCGGCCGAAGAAACGGCCGTCTAGGTGGGGTAAGTTGAATTATCCGAATCCTCGGGGAAATTGTCGTCTTCGGCAGGTAAGCGATAATCTTCTTTTAACCATCGACCCAGATCAATCAGACGACAGCGAGGGCTGCAAAAGGGATAGTCGGGCCACTCCGACGTAGTTTGGCCATGCATCTTCTTTTGACATATAGGGCAATGTACCCTTATCATCGGACACTCAAGTTTTGGACTTGGAACTTTCTCCCCCACTGACGCTCTTTTCCGAACTTGTTTTGGCAGTTGTATCAGTTTTAGTGGATTCGCCATTTTTACTGCTATCGGAAGACGTAGTGGCCTCCTTGTCTGCCTGGGCTCCTTTTTTGTAGGATTCACTCCGATAGTCGGTCTCATAAAATCCTGAGCCTTTAAAGATGATGGCGGCACCGGTGCCAAATAATCGCCGCAATTTCTTTTTGCCGCATTCAGGAC
>CAZPPD010001271.1:0-1141 GCA_964588185.1 uncultured Alcaligenaceae bacterium
CCCCGGGACCCTCGCCGGCGTCGCTGCGCTCGGGGCGCCCTGGCGAGCCAGAAAGACTCTCGCTGCGCTCGCAGCGAGGAAATGCCGAAGGCGGGGCGCGCCAGGTACAAGGACTGGGCGAGAGCTTATACGAGTTCCTGGGAGGAGGCCCGCCGTCGCCATCTGGTCTGGATCGATACAGCCAAGAACAAGGGCACCTTCATTCACGACAAGATTCGACAGACCCTCCTCGAACAATTGCCTCCCAGACGTCGTCAGGAACTTCACATCCGGGCAGCCCATTACCTGGAGCAAGGCCTGCACCCTACGGACAGTGGCATCACAGATGCCCACAACAAAGGTTTCCAGGGGCCGCCTCAGGGTCAACCTTGCCCCCTCAAGACCGGATTGTACTTTGACCTGGCGTACCATTTCGATGCGGCAGGCGAGAGCAAACGGGCACTCCCGTACGCTCTCGCTGCTGCTGAGCAAGCCCGAACCCAGCATTCCCTGGAATCTGCGGAACAACAATATCACATCGCCGAGCGTGGACTGGATTCCGCTGACCGCACAACGCGCTTTCAGGTGGCTGAGGGACTCGGGAAGGTGTTGATGTTGCGTGGTCGATACGACGAGGCTGCCCGAGCTTTCGAAACCGCACTGCTGTTGGCCGAAGGCAATTTGACGGAAGTTCGTCTGGAAGGCGAGTTGGGAGAGTTGGCTTTCAAGCGTGGTGATGTCCACACCGCCGAGGCACACTGCGAGCGAGGCCTGCGACGCCTGGGACGAAAAGCACCCATCCCGTTGATCGCCCTGGTGTTCCTGATCGTCTGGGAAATCTTCGTCCAGATCCTCCACACGCTGTTCCCTCGTTTCTTCGTGGGACGACGGTCCCTGGAAGGCGCCGAGAAGGAGTTCCTGGCCATCCGCCTCTACAGCCGACTGGCCCATCTGTACTGGTTCCGTCGGGGCACGGTCCCGGCCTTGTGGGCTCACCTGCGGGAAATGAACCTGGTGGAACGCTACCCTCCCACACCAGAATTGGCCCAGGCCTATTCGGAACACGCCCCGGGAATGAGTCTGGTGGGTTACTACAGTCGAGGCATCGCCTATGCCGAGCGCTCCCTGGCCATTCGCAAACAACTGGGGGACCTGTGGGGCC
>CAZPPD010001272.1:0-1140 GCA_964588185.1 uncultured Alcaligenaceae bacterium
CACTCATCTAGCTCTTGCTGATCGGCCAACAGTTTGCGTGCCAAGCGAATTGCATCATGAAGTTTCTGTTCAAGAAATTCACGGGGTGGAAGTACAGTTAGGTATTGGGCCACTCGAATACCACTTTCTTCAAGCTCAAGGAGTTCCACATGTTCGTCGGATTTGCCGGCACATAGGATCAGACCGATAGCCGGATCTTCTCCTTGCTGCGTTTCATGTTTTTCCAGCCAACGAAGATACAGTTCGATCTGACCTTTGTAGGCGGCCTGAAATTTTCCTAGTTTGAGATCAATAGCGACTAAGCGGCGAAGGCGCCTGTGATAGAAGAGAAGGTCGAGGTAATAATCCTCATTATCCACGATGATCCGTTTTTGCCGGGCAACAAAAGCAAAGTCGCTGCCGAGTTCTAGAAGGAACTGCTCCAGTTCCCGTAATATTGCTTGTTCGACATCCTTTTCGCTGTATGCGCCAGTGAGACCGAGAAAGTCCAAGAAGTAGGGAACGCGAAAAACTAGGTCAGCCGATAATTTGTCTTCTTCGCGAAGCGCTTGTATGTCACGCTTGATCAATTCTTCGGGCTTTTTGCTGACGGCGGTCCGTTCGAATAGCATTGCCCCAATCTTTTCTCGCAGTGTACGGACACTCAGCGTTCGACGCGGCAGAGTTCGGCGTAAAAATTGCGTTTTAGGCCATCGTCAAGGGGAATAATTTCGACAAAATGGCTCCAGCTTAATTGTTTCGACAGCGTCGAAACTATCTCAAAGTCTGGAAACGCTTCGGCAAATCGTAGAATTCTTGAGAGATTTGGTTTGGAGAAACCTTGGCCAAATTCCTGGCGCAATTGTTTCGACAGTGTCGAAATAACCTCTTCGCCGTATGCGGCACGCTTTTGCTTGAGGATTTCCTTTTGAATGCGCCGGCCCATTTGCCAATAAAGAGCCACAAGACTGGTGTTGACCGCTTGGGCAACTTGATCGCGAGCTTGTTGAATGAGGGTTCGCAGGTCATCAACCAGTTCCGTAGACACCGGCAATACCGAGGATTCGTCGGTAGGAATAATATTTTGTTTTTGCTTCTACTTCCGGGCAAAAATCAGCCTCAGGTTAGCGGCGAATTTTACTGTTGATGACCGTACCAATG
>CAZPPD010001273.1:0-1131 GCA_964588185.1 uncultured Alcaligenaceae bacterium
GATAACTGCAGAGAGTTTCTGGAACGGCAGCTGGATTTGGTTCGCCCGAAAATTCTATGTGCGCTGGGAGCCTGTGCGGCCCAAAACCTGCTTGGAACTACCCAATCCATTGGCCGCATGCGAAAACGGGTCCATGACTATAATGGCATCCCGGTGATGTGTACTTATCACCCAGCCTATTTGCTGCGGAACCCGGAAAAGAAACGGGATGTTTGGGATGATATGAAAATGCTGCTGGCAGAGATGGGACGACCGGTTCCGGAAAAGAAATAGTCTTCTGGTTGAAAATGGGTAGAGGAATCAAAAAATAAAACCAGTCAAAACTGGCATTCCTATTTCCAACGGGAAAAAGATGTTTTGGTTGATGATGCTTTATCCTTTAGGCAGTCTGCTGTTCTTCTTCTGTCAATTTCAAGAAAACTTCTTCCAAGGAACCTTCCATCTCTGAACTGGCCCGCAGCGATTCCAAGGTCCCTAGCCCAATCAACTCCCCCGAGCGGACTACTCCGATCCGTTCGGCCAATTGCTCGGCGATATCCAAGGAGTGGGTGGATAAGAAGACGGTCGTGCCGCTGTCGGCTTGTTGGCGGAGCAGGTCTTTTAAGAGCCGGATACTGCGGGGGTCCAAGCCGACGGTGGGCTCATCGACAATGAGGATTTGCGGTTCATGCAATAAGGCCGAGGCGAATACCGTTCGTTGCCGCATGCCGTGGGAATAGCGTTCGGTCAGGTCGTCGACGAAATCGCCGAGATTGAAGAGGTCGATCATTTCCTCGATTCGCTCCTGCAGCCGGCCGGCGGGCATGCCGTACATTTCGGCGATGAACTCCAGGCCTTCGCGGCCGGTCAGTTTTTCATACAGGTAAGGCTGGTCGGGAACATAGCTGATTAGTTGACGGGCTTCTTTGCCGTGAGTGGCCATTTCATATCCGCCAATGCGAATTTGGCCTTCATTGGGAAATAGTAAGCCGCAGATTAGTTTGATCGTGGTTGTTTTGCCGGCTCCATTGGGACCGAGGAAGGCGAAGAGTTCTCCCTGGTCCACATGCAAAGTCAAGTTCTTGAGGGCGACTTTGGTTCCGTATTTTTTGGTGACGTTTTCGATCTCGATCATGGATCTTCCTGTGTTCG
>CAZPPD010001274.1:0-1112 GCA_964588185.1 uncultured Alcaligenaceae bacterium
GAAATGGAAACTCTCAGGAAAATTCCCCGGGCACACCGAATCCGGCGTTTTTGATCATGGATACCGAAAGTGTACCGGATGGACTTCTCGTTTCCCGGGTCAAATATCCGGAAGAGAACGGTGATCCAAAAGAAGCCGTGGCTCGCGCCCAAGAGGAAGCCCGCGAGCGTTCCTTTACGAATTCCGATTTCCTCCCGGTTACTTTCCAGTTTCCGGTGGCGGTTTGCATCCTGAGAGTCGGCACGGATTTTCTGCCCCAAGCCATTACTTGTTTAGACGCTCCCTCATTTCGCCCTCGTGAAATTGTGGAAACCTTTTGGCGGGGCATGGAAAAAACCAAAGAGAAATATGGCGAACGCGTTAAATTGGTCACTTTCAACGGCCGGGGGTTTGATCTTCCTTTGTTGGAGTTAGCGGCTTTTCGCTACGGCTGCACTCTCAGCAAGTATTTCTATTCCAGCCGGCAGCGGTTTGGCGGCTTGGCCAATATCGACCTCAAAGAAGTGATGACCAATTACAACGCCTTTCGCTTTACCGGCGGGTTGAATTTGTTGTGCAAACTATTGGGCCTACCCGGGAAGATGGATGTGACCGGAGATCAAGTTTACGGGCTTTACCTGGAAGGACGACTGCAGGAAATCAATGATTATTGTTTGTTTGATACCCTGGACACATATTTCGTTTTTCTTCGAACCCGGGTGATGCTGGGCGAATTTTCCCTGGAGCGAGAACGGGAGATAATCGAAGAGGTACGAACCTGGCTAGAAAACCAAGAGGCCCAATTCCCAGCGGTCCGCCAGTATCTGGATAACTGGGGAGAATGGAACCCCTGGCCATGATTAACCCGGGCACTGAAATTCCCGTTTAAACCCGACGCATTCGCGACGGCCATTTCCGCATCAAAGCATTTCCAAGCTACGCGAAACAGATCACACTTTCCCAACCATTCGGTGGGTATCACACTTTCCCAACCATTCGGTGCGTAAACTCAAGTCCGGAAGTCCTGACAATTTGGCCAATATTCTTGGGCTCCGGGCTTCAATGGGTCCACGGTCTTATAACAGCGATTTTAAATCCCCTATTTATTAGACTCCCTCTAACTCAGCGGAAAC
>CAZPPD010001275.1:0-1086 GCA_964588185.1 uncultured Alcaligenaceae bacterium
CCTACAGGATTGTGAATAACCACGACATCATCCCTCATGTTCCTGCAGAAAAAGAATTTGTAGGATTCAATTGTTATACCTATGCCCATGTCGGCACTTTCAAATTCATTGATCAGCACGGTTGGTTTGGCGAAGGCATCAACAACTGGGACCGCCAGAAAGAATTGATGCAGACCCGCTGGGAAAAGATGGGGCAACCCCCCACTTCCTTCTTTCAAGATCACCATCTCGACAATTATATAGAAGCCAATGCGAAATATTCTAATTGATGGATTCTGATATTCCCAAAGGATTGGCGAAAAGAATCAGCTTCATCGGGCGGCCACTTTTGGGATTCTTCAAATATTTTGGGTGTGATGCTCGCCCTTTCCATTCTGAAACTTCCCCGGTTTTGCTTAAAAGTTAAGTACTTTGATAATCTTGGCGAGCATGCATCTGACCATTAGGTGGATCACAAACCCAAAATTCAGTTGGACACCCTCTTCATCCTTGTAGTGGACAAGGATCCGGGTATATTGTCTAGTATGAGAATGATTCCTAGTTCCATTTAATAAAAAGGCCAAAAGTTATGGCGGCATTGAAATGTGCATGTCCAAAATGTCGGGCTCCTTTGCAAATATCCCAAGCTCTCCCTGCTCGAATTACTTGCCCGGCCTGTAAGGCGTCCTTCACGGTTTCCCCACCGAACCAGCCGGCTCAGCCTGCCGGTGTTCAGCAGAGTGCCTATCCGCAGCAAGGAGCATTCAGCCAACAGCCATACCAGGCTCCCGCTTCGCAACCCGGAATGATGCCCCAGCCTAATCAACAAGGATTTACTCCTGCTCCGGGACAAGGGATGGCTCCGCCTAGTTACCGGTCAAATTCGGGGGGTGGTTCGAGCAATAGTGCCGTCGTGGCGATAATAGTAGCGGCAGTCCTTTTGTTGATTGTGGGTGGGATTACCCTGGCGGTGATGTTATCCAGCGGCGGGACAACCCAAGCGAAAAAAGGAGGCGGCAACGGCGGCGGCGGCGATGATTTTAGTGGAGATCCCGAGGATTTTGGCGGCGTAAAAGCCAAGCCGGCCATGAAGTGGGACCCTCGGGT
>CAZPPD010001276.1:0-1083 GCA_964588185.1 uncultured Alcaligenaceae bacterium
ACAGGGCAGTATCATCTGGGGTAACCCCTACAGCAGTATCATCCACTTGAACTGTGACGTTGAGATCCGGATTGGTCTCAAAGTCAAGAGTCGCCCCCGCTCGCAGAAACAACTCCATGCCGACAATCTCAAACAGGGCGGCATCAATTCCCGTCAATGCTAGGTCATTGATTGCCAAGGCATCATCACTGACCACAATATCAGCGACTTTTATGGCATTACTGGTATCGCTATCTTCCGCCAAGGTTGTGGTCGTGGTGGTAAGCGTGACCGTAGGCGGTTCGTTTATATCAGTGATGGTGATCGACAGAAAAGCGGAATCATCAGGATTTACACCTACGGTGTTGTCGTTGACCTGGATGATTACGTCAAGATTGGGATTGGTCTCGAAGTCGAGATTAGCTCCTGCCCTCAAGAACAACTCGGTGCCGACAATCTCAAACAGGGCCGCATCGGTTCCGATTAACGCCAGATTATTGGTCCCCAGGGCATCATCGTTGATAACGATGTCCGCGACTTTAATGGCGCTGGTGGTATCCGTATCCTCGGCCAAAGTAGTCGTCGTGTTTGCCAGTGTGACGGTAGGAGGCTCATTGACATCCGTGATAGCAATGGAGAGTGCAGCCGTATCGTCTGGAGTAGCTCCCACACCCGTATCGTCTACCTGAACGGTAACGTCAAGGGTTGGATTGGTTTCGAAGTCCAGGGAAGTTCCTGCTCGCAGAAATAACTCCGTACCCACAATCTCAAACAACGTAGCATCAGTTCCGACTAACGCCAGATTATTTGTCCCAAGGGCATCATCGTTGATAACGATGTCCGCGACTTTAATGGCGCTGGTGGTATCCGTATCCTCGGCCAAAGTAGTCGTCGTGTTTGCCAGTGTGACGGTAGGAGGCTCATTGACATCCGTGATAGCAATGGAGAGTGCAACCGTATCGTCTGGAGTAGTTCCCACACCTGTATCATCCACCTGAACCGTAACGTCGAGATTCGGATTGGTCTCGAAATCGAGTGCACTTCCCGCCCGCAGGAACAGTTCCGTGCCAACAATCTCAAACAAGGCGGCGTCGCTTCCCACTA
>CAZPPD010001277.1:0-1082 GCA_964588185.1 uncultured Alcaligenaceae bacterium
GCCCGGAAAAGGCCTAGTTAGGGCTATCGGGTGTTTTGGTGTTGGTATATTCCTCCGCGATTATGATGGTTCTTCGCTTCTATGCCGGTCCAATCGTCCACCGTTTCTCCCCCCTGGGTTTACTGGCATTTAGCGCTGCCGTGGCGGCAGTCGGATTGGGTGCCCTGTCCATTTCCTCAGGATTGTTGATTTTAGGAGCCGCGACCCTTTACGGCTTTGGGAAAACCTTCTTCTGGCCAACCATGCTGGGGGTCGTTGCCGAACAGTTCCCCAGAGGTGGGGCTCTTACTTTGAATTCCATTGCTGCGGTGGGAATGCTCTCCGTTGGTGTCATCGGCAATCCCTTATTTGGGGTGATTCAAGATCACCAGATTGAACAGCGCCTGGCAGAAAAAGAAGGACTCCATGAAAATCTTGTGTCCGAAAACACCGGCATCTTTGGAAAATACCAGGCCATTGATCCGGAAAAGATGAAATCCTTTGAGAATAAATTAGAAGACCTCAAAGCTAAGAAGAGCAAACTGACTGAAAAAATTGAATCCACTGAGGATGAATCGAAAAAGCAAAATCTGATTGCCGAAAAGAAAACCTTGACCAAGGAGAAAATTGAGCCTTTGGCAACCAATATTGCTTTAGTCCAAACCACTAGAGAAGAAGTGAAAAAGAATACGTTGTTGTGGGTAGCAATTCTTCCTGTGATTATGTTGATTTGTTACCTCTTGCTAATTGTTTACTTCCGAGCCAAAGGCGGCTACCAAGCCGAAGTCTTGACCGGAGATGCTGCTGAGGACGAGAAGTTTGTCGGCGGGGTGGAAGGGGCCATGGAGGCTTAGCTGCTTGGTAAGTACAATAAATTGAACCCTCGGTCGCCTTTCTATTTATTAAGAGCGGACGGCTCGGTGGATTGCCGTTCGCGGTTGGAGGGAGTAATTACCAGAACAGTTATTATTGGAACTGCTTGGTTAACCAAACAACGAAAGTGGAAAATTTGAGTAAGCTATTATCAAATTTGAAACTTTCTCCCCTAGAAGAGGCGGTAATGTCTGGGGAAAAAGAAACTTGGAGGAACTTGGTGGATCTCA
>CAZPPD010001278.1:0-1081 GCA_964588185.1 uncultured Alcaligenaceae bacterium
ATATCCCTAAATTTCAGGACATTCTTTACGGCGAAGCCGTTATCCAACAAGCCCAGGGTCGCCGCGAATGCGGCACACCCTGGGAGAACTTTAAAACAAAGGATCCTTCCCAAGCTTGCGGCGGACGATGACCCATTGGCCGGCGTGCATCATGTAGTGGGTGGCTTGGGCGGTGAAAACGGCTCCGACGGTGGGGGCGAGTTGTTTGATTTTTTCCGGACCGGGCTTTTCCAGTTCATCATCCGAGAGTTTTTCCAGAACTGCCATGGTTCCGGTTCGCTGTTCGTCAAAAACTTTAAGATAATCCGCTTTGGTATAAAAAGCGGAGGGATCATCTATTTTGGCTGCCTCCTTGGAATGTTTTTCCGCGAATCCTTCCGGCAACGGG
The DNA here is from genome assembly GCA_964588185.1 of uncultured Alcaligenaceae bacterium. Lineage (GTDB taxonomy): Bacteria > Planctomycetota > Planctomycetia > Gemmatales > Gemmataceae > CAZPPD01. Next base: position 389 of record CAZPPD010001278.1, read on the forward strand.
GGCATGGAATTGGGAAAAACCATCTCTACCATGCTGTGTTCTGAAGCAATCAAATGGCCAAGTTGCCAAGCAATATGATTAGCATTCTCTGTGGGACGAATGAATAAATGCTCGTCTTCTAAGTCCTCGAGATAAGCCTTGGTTACAAAGCTGGGGGCTTGAAGTGTCGCCTTTATAAGATTGGCAATACTCATGGTGAAATCCTTCCAGTAAATGAATTACCACCCAATCTAGTCTAAACAGGGGTCCTCTATCGTCAAGGTTCAAACCGGGGCTAACAGGGGCATTGAATTCTCCGCTGAGACTTTTTGCCAACCTTTATCCGAGCAACCCTATTGCGAAGCCGGCGGTTGTTCATAGCGGATGTGGAGATAAATGAAAACGTTGGCCACAATCAGGTAAGCAATGGCCGGGGTCAGAGATAAGCCTTTCAACACCCATAAGAAAGCGTGTGCCACCATGGCGGGGGGGCCTTCCGTTGGCGCATTGATTTCCGCCAGGACTACGGGAAAGACCAACGGAGTGGTGATGATCAATGCCACTGCCGCAGTGAGCGCCTCATAAATGAAAAGCCGGTTTAAGTTGCGGCGGACCAGTTCCAGCCATTGCAGGAGGGCTCTGGCAAAGTTGCATTCCTCCACAATGACGATGGCCCCAAGTAACAGAGAGAATCCAAGTAAAGGAATCAGGAGG
>CAZPPD010001279.1:0-1080 GCA_964588185.1 uncultured Alcaligenaceae bacterium
CAGAGTTTCCTGGCAAGATAATAACTTGACATTTAAGGCTATCTGCTCGGAAGACCAAGAAGAACTCCGCATTCAACCGGTTCCTAAAAAGATATGGGAATCCGTTCCAAACAAATGCCTGCGGCGAATGTTTGAATTCGAGTCGATTCGCGAAGAATACGTAAGATCCTTTGAAAAGGAACCCGGCAGAGACCAGCGTGATCAATCCCAACGCTTAGCCCTGGAAGACATCGTAAAGCTGGGGACCATCAACAGCCGGGCTTATCAAACCCAAAAGGAAAACCTTTATCGTGTCGCCTTAGCTCTAACCTTTGAACGCTACCAATTTCGCTGCAAGTTCACCCCGTTCGGCAACGGCACAATCGTGGACTACATCCACAATCGCACCAACGGAAGCACGGTAAACACCCTGGACATTCCTTCGCGTTTCAATGGAGACCAAATCCTGGCCACCGGGGGAACTCTGTTGTCGCGTTTTGCCAATAATGTCTTGCTCACCTTTAATGGGCCGGAAGGTTTTGCCGCCGACATCAACTCGGAGCTTTTATTTGAGGTAACTCAGTCGGTTTTCCAGCGCGACATTGTATTTGAAGCACTGACACAAAATGAGCGGGATGTGGTCTATGCGGCCCGCGATTTTGCTCGGTTTCGCAAGATCTTTTTCCGGAATCTTGCATTTCAGTACTACCAGCTTCTCAACACCTACCGGGACATTGAGATTAGCGCGCAAAATTACTTTGGCAACCTGCGAGCCTACCTTCAGTATGAAGCAGAATTTTCTGCAGGGAAACAAGGCCGCAATCGCGTCGAACTCGACCAATTGGAACAAGGTTTCATATCCAGCCGCAGTCAGTTGATCCAAGATTGCAACGACCTGGAAGACGGATTGGATGACCTGAAATTCGCCATCGGCATCCCCCCTGAATTACCTCTCAACCTGGACTTAGCGGAACTGAGGGATTTGACCCGCCGCGACGAGACAACCGTAACCAAAGATTTGGTCCGCCGAACTCGTCTAAAACTCAAGCAACAACGCGACAAGAAAGAACCGGACCAAATTGCCCTGATCAATGATGCCAT
>CAZPPD010001280.1:0-1077 GCA_964588185.1 uncultured Alcaligenaceae bacterium
ATGCAGGTAGTCCGAGCAGATGTTTTGGGAATGTGTTTTGGCGTACGAGACGCCTTGACCTTCTTGGAAAACGTCGATCAGCCGGAAAAGGTGACGGTTTACGGAGAATTGGTCCACAATGAGAAAGTCCTGGTGCAACTCCGTTCCCGGGGATTTCCCATGGTAGGTGAAGAAAACCGGGCCGATTTGCCGGAGACGGAGCAAGTCATGATTACGGCTCATGGGATTAGTGAAAAGGAACGGAGACGTTTGCTGGAATCCGGCAAGGAGCTTTTGGATACTACCTGCCCTTTGGTGAAACGCGCCCATGATGCCGCTCAGAAACTGCAAGCCGAAGGATTTCATGTCTTGGTGATCGGCAAACCCGGCCATGTGGAAATCGAGGGAATTACCGGGGATTTGGAGAGCTTTGATGTGGTTTCTTCTCCTGGCGAGGTGAAACATTATCCCCAAACCAAGCTGGGAATGATGTGCCAGACCACGGCTCCCGAACGGCTGGTCCAACAAATCCGCACGGAAGTGGCATACAAGAATCCCCAAGCCGAAATTCATTTTATCGACACCGTCTGCCATCCCACCAAGGACCACCAAAAGGCGTTGGAGAAACTTTTGGAGGAAGTAGACTCGATGGTAGTCGTCGGCGGTAAGAATTCCAACAACACCAAGCAGTTGGTGAACCGTTGCCGCGAACGTGGATTGCCGGCCTACCACATTCAAAGCGCGGGAGATCTCTGCCCCGAATGGTTCTACGGAGTCAATGTAGTTGGGCTAACCGCCGGGACGTCTACACTGGATGCCACGATTGATGAGGTTTACCAGTGTCTGCTGGAAATTGGTAACAAAGTGGATATGGTCGAGAAACAACTTGTTTAAGAATACTTTCAAGTGGTGTGACATCTTTAGTAAGTTCAGTTAACACTCTTGGAAATTAGGAAGCTTTTCATGGACGCCAGCTAATCAGTCTATCAAGCCTTTTCCGCGTCATCACCGGGTAAGGTTTATCACATTAGAAATGCGAAGGAAAAATTGAGTAGCCCCGAGTCTAGTTTCGCCTATGGCAAATCAACAACGAGTACT
>CAZPPD010001281.1:0-1072 GCA_964588185.1 uncultured Alcaligenaceae bacterium
AGCTCTCCTTTGTAAGGCTCCACCCTTATCATAGACAAACACGCTATCTCCTTGAGGACGAAAACTGACAAAGCCAATTTCTTTGTCAGTAACCTTCACGGAACTCGGTTTCGCAACCTTTTCCGACAAATCCCAAAGGTGGAGGTGTCCTCGGTATGTTCCCACGGCAAGATATTTTCCATCGGCACTATAAGCCATTGCCCGCGCCCCATCGCGGCGAGTATTTGTTAAAAGATCCCCGGAGTAGGTTGGGAAACTCAGCTTTCGTTCTACTCTCCCTGTTTCCGATTCCAGTAATAAGACAGAGCAAGGGAGTCCATTTACCGGGACAAGATAGTTGGCGACCGCGAGTTGTTTGCCGTCAGGAGAAAAGGCCAAGGCCCCTGTCCAAGCCCTTCTTTTAAGCAATATTTTTGGTTCATGCAAATCCACCCCGGCAAGGCATTGTATGGTTGCAGAACGCAAGTCAATCACATTTTCAACCTTGGCATCAAGAGTCGCGGCTTTTTGTAAATCCTTCAGGCTATCCATAGACCAACCCTTTTGACCAGTTGCAATCCTTTCTTTTGCCTGGTTGACTAGAGCATGAAATTTCTGATTGATTGCTAATTGTTTTGCTAGTCGCTCGGCTTTCAAGGCATTTTGTTTGGCCCCTTGCTCTGCCTTTACCAAGCGGTCTTTCATGGCAATCTTTTCTTCAGCGATTTCACGTTGGTAACGCTCCGCCTGAAGGCCTATAAACAAAAGCACCCCAATAACACTTACCGCGGTCAAGGAAGCAACCATTGGATTCCGCCGGCACCAAGCCAATCCGGATTCTAGAAAATTAGTGCGCCGAGCTTGAATTGGTCGATTATCCTGGTATCGCTGAAGCTCTTCTCGAAGTTCTCCCGCTGAAGTATAGCGCTGGGAAGAACGCTTTTTTAGACATTTCAGGCAAATGGTTTCCAGATCACGGGGTATTTGCGGCTGCAAAGAGCGGGGGCGAACAGGTTCTTTGCCAATAACTTGAGATAGCGTGTCCGGTACGGTCACTCCACGGAATGGAGGACTGCCGGTAAGCAGTTCGTAG
>CAZPPD010001282.1:0-1057 GCA_964588185.1 uncultured Alcaligenaceae bacterium
GACACGATAGTAGTTGTTAACAACTATCATGTCGGTTTTTATTTTTGATCAGGGATATCTTTCGTTATCCTTTGCAGAACCTGACCTGCTACCGACATGCCACTAAGAAAAGCACCTTCTATTCTTGAACCACTACACCAATCTCCGCAAACACCTAATCCCTGTTCGGAATCAAACAAGGATTCAATATCCAATGGATTTGTAGGAATTGCGTAGCGCCAAAGTTTGGACATCAAAATAGTTGGAGTTTGGGGTTTTATTGCAGTGATTCGAAAGAACTCCTCCAACAGTTTATCACTAACCTTATCTGGTTGCTCCTCAAGGTGTTCTTGAGTCCAGTTTGCAGAACCATGGACCGTCCAGCATTCGGTTTCGTTCCTTCCCGGTTTGGAATTGTTTCGAGCAATCCAAGATATAGTAGAATCATTGACAAACGCACCGTCATAAGAAAGATCCAGGTGTGTCGGAAATGTGGCCATTACTGCCCAGCAACCGTTCATTTTCACCGTTTCAACTTGAGTTTTGAGTTCGCCAGCAGGAAGGAGTTGAGTTGCTTGCGCAGGTGGAAGGGCAAAAATTACGATGTCATAAAACTTTGTTATTTCGGTTTTTTCTAAAACCAATTGCCACTTGTCTTCGCATTGTTCTATTTGAATAACCTTGGCACTTGTTTGTACAGAACAGTCTTTTGCCAAATGAGAACAAAGAGAGTCCATTTTTGGAACTCCGACATACCGAACTCGATGTTTTTCTTTTGGGTTAACCTGGCCATTATTTATCTCCGCAATCCTTCCCTCCCATTCCTTAACAATGCCATCTTGGATCCAGGAATCAACATATCGTTGGAATCGTTTATCGCGAACGGTAAAGTATTGGGCCCCATGATCAAAGGTAATTTCACCTTCCATTTCCCGCGTCGTCATTCGCCCTCCAGGTCTTTTCGCCTTGTCGAAGATCGTAACCGGAACCCCATGGTCACCTAAGGTACGAGCACAAATTAGACCTGAGATACCTGCACCTATAACTGCGACTCGAGGCAGGTGTTCTACAAGAGGTC
>CAZPPD010001283.1:0-1042 GCA_964588185.1 uncultured Alcaligenaceae bacterium
AAGCCTGGCAAATGATCACCGGCCCGGCGGCCCGGCGGGCTTTCAACCTGAATGCCGAACCCGACCGCCTTCGCGAGCGCTATGGTATCTTCCCTTCCTACAGATCCACACGCGTTGCAGCGGGGGGAGACGCACCCAATTGGGGACAGCGGATCCTGCTGGCTCGGCGTTTGGTAGAAGCCGGCATTCGCTTAGTGACAGTGGACTGTCGCTGGTGGGATACCCACGAAGATAATTTCTGGTCCCTGAAGAATGCCTTTTTGCCCCGTTGGGATATGGCTTACTCTGCATTGCTCGAAGATCTCGATACCCGGGGTTTACTGGATCGGACTTTGGTAGTGGCTTGGGGAGAAATGGGCAGAACTCCTCGGGTAAATCTTCGTCAGGGCAATGACAAAGCCGGCAGGGACCATTGGCCGCAAGCAATGTCCGTTGCCATGGCCGGCGGCGGCGTCCATGGCGGCAGAATTGTAGGTTCCACCAATTCCAAAGGGGAACGGCCAAAGGATAATCCCAAGGTTCCTCAGGATGTCTTGGCTACTATCTACAGACACTTGGGTGTTGATCCCACCGTAACTTATGAAGACCCCACCGGTAGACCGCATCCGGTCCTGCCATGCGGCCGGCCGATCGATGAATTATTCTAATCCCTTATATATTTTTGAGCGATACCCAAGCTGGAGTGGCTAAAAGGGGGGTACTGCTCTAATTGCCGGATATATTTGCTCTCTATTGGTCCCTACTTGAGTTGGACAAAATTCGTTAGTTCCCGTCCCCGTTTCCCTTGTTCAAATTCACTAATATTTGCCAGTGTCGTAGTGGCAATATTTTTTAAGGCTTCCCTGGTCAAGAATGCCTGGTGGGAAGTGATTACAACATTATTAAAGGTAAGCAGGCGAGCCAACACATCATCCGTCAGCACTTTATCGGAATGATCACGAAAAAATATTCCCGCCTCTTCTTCATAGACATCTAAACCCGCTGCACCAAAATGTCCGGATATTAACCCTTGGATCAATGCCCGAGAGTCAAATAAGCCGCC
>CAZPPD010001284.1:0-1041 GCA_964588185.1 uncultured Alcaligenaceae bacterium
TCGGGTACCAGCGGCATGAAAGTCTCTTGTTACGGCGGCCTGAATATGTCCGTTTTGGATGGCTGGTGGGTCGAAGGATACGCCGGAGACAACGGCTGGGCCATTGGTGCCGGCGAGGAGTACACCGATTTGGTCTACCAGGACGATGTAGAAAGCCGCGCCATCTATGATTTGTTGGAACAGGAGGTCGTGCCCCTTTTCTACAATCGCTCCAGCGATGGCCTTCCACGGGGTTGGATCCGCATGATGAAGCGGGCAATTTCAACCGTAGCCCCGGATTTCAACACCCACCGTATGCTCCAGGAATACATGGAAAAATGCTACAATCCGTCTGCCAAGCGATTTGAATTGCTTTCGGAGCATGAGCTCAACCGGGCCAGAGAACTTGCCACTTGGCGAAAAGGTGTTCAGCAAAGCTGGCCGGAAATTCGCGTAGTTGGCGTCGATTCCAACGGCAAGGATACCTTGCAAGTAGGAGGGGAAATGGAAGTGAAGGCTCATGTGAATCTTGGCAACCTGCGGCCGCAAGATGTGGAAGTCCAACTATTCCACGGTCCGGTAGATTCTAAGGGGCAGATTCCGGCTCCCTCCACAACCTGCATGAACCATAACGGCAAACACGAAGGCAACACCTGGGAATTCCACGGCATAATTCCTTGCCAGAACAGCGGCCAACATGGCTTCGCCGTACGTGTCCTTCCCAAGCACGAAAATCTGGCCAATCCCTTTGAGCCGGGATTGATTATTTGGGGATAATCTTTTTTGATCTTCCGAAACTAACCATTAGCATACACGTCCTTATCTTCCTTTGCCTAACCGAGGTAGTAGGACGTGTTTATTTACTTCTTCAGAAATATTATTGCTTGGGTTGTTCAAGGAAAGAAAAATGCCGCCTAGGACAATTGCCATTGGGGACATCCACGGTTGTTCAGAAGCCCTTGCAGCAATCATTAAAGCCCTCCAACCAAGCCAAGAAGACACGCTCATCCCACTTGGCGATTACATAGACTATGGTCCGGATAGCTGTGGTGCGCTTGATCA
>CAZPPD010001285.1:0-1040 GCA_964588185.1 uncultured Alcaligenaceae bacterium
ACTTGCACATGCTTCCCATTGGGTAAATACCGCGCGGAATGTACAACTTGATTGCGCTCCCAAATCTTATTCCCCTTCCGCCGCAATCCCAATCTTGAATTTGGAGAATGAGGATGTCCAAGCAAGCGGAGCGTGACTATGCCCGTTTAGCCAGTCAGAAAATTATTTGGAAGAAGCCTTACAACGACCCGCGACTGCTGCGGGAAATCTCTTTCGTCTTATCCCTATTCCAAGAGCGCTTTAAAACCGGCTCCATTCTGGATATCGGTTGCGGCCCCGGCTGGACCAGCACATTTCTGGCTCGGGCCGGGTACGAAGTTGTGGGCGTGGATATTTCCGACCACATGATTGAGATAGCCCAAAAGAAATCTACCCTGGAGAATGTCACCGCTGATTTTTTCGTCGGCGACATGGAAGAGTTGGATTTAGAAGGAAGCCGCTTTGAAGGAGTCTTATTCTTCGATTGTTTGCATCATTGTCCCAATTACCTCCAAGCCTTGAAACAAGCCTACCAACATCTCCATCCCGGCGGCACAATTGTATTGTTCGAAACTACCTGGTTACACCGCTACTCGCCTTACGCTCGAAGCCAGAGCGAGAAATACGGCATCACTGAATTGGGTTTCTCCCGCCGCCAACTGCACCGTGCTTTAACCACCGCCGGCTTTCGGAACATCCAATTTGCCCATGACCCCGGCGGATGCTACCAAGGCCTCTTGGGCATGATTCAAGCCTCTTTCCGCTTATGGATCGAATTCTTTTTTTCCTTCCCAAAGATGAAGAATATAGTCATTGCGGAGAAAAGCATATAGGATAGCCGGAAATTTCATTTCTCGGCAAACCAATCAGTTTCCGCAGCCGGTGTATTCCACATATCCTATTCGTTCGTTACACCTGGAACAGGTTTCAAAGAAAATGACTTCCGGGGTGAATGGCTTGGGTTGTTAGATAATTTCGGGTTGGATATCTTTCAAGTGTTGTGGTTTTCCACGGCGATTTATCGAGGTAGTGACTGGGCGGCACTCGCGTGGGGTGTCGTG
>CAZPPD010001286.1:0-1036 GCA_964588185.1 uncultured Alcaligenaceae bacterium
CAGTTCCGCTCCTTTTGCGATTCTCCACAATCTCACGGTTCTGTCACTACTTCCCGACAAGACATACTTTCCGTCGGGCGAAGCCGTGATGGTTGTAACAGGACGACTGTGACCTGTAAAACATTTGAGCTCCTTCCCATCCTGGGCTTTCCACAATCGAATGGTTTTATCCGTGCTGCCGGTAAGGAATCGTTTACCATTGGGCAGAAAGGTACAGGCAGCGATTTTTCCCGAATGGTTTTTTAGCTCTTGAATTGCCTGGCCATTTTTCAAGTCCCAAACATAAATGATTTTCCCACCCCCACCGGAAACTGCATACTTAGCATCCGGCGAGATTCCAATATTCCAGGTCGCGCTGCCTTTGGTTTTGCAACACAATAATTCTTCTCCGCTGGAGGTGTCCCAAAGGCGCATGGTCCTGTCCCCGGCATTTCCCGACAAAGCCCGCGTTCCGTCCGCCGAGAAATCGACCGAGGTAACAATCCCTTTGTGACCTTGGAGTTGGTGAAGTGCTTTTCCAGATTCGTAGTCCCATAGCCAGAGCGAAAGGTTGCCAAATCCAGCAAGCACAAACTTCCCATTCGGCGATACCCGCGCCTGCCAGCAACAATATCCAGTATAATCACGGTAGGAACGAACCATTTTCTTGGTCGCCAGTTCCCAAAGTTGTACCCCCTTCCAACCACCCGTCAGGATGTGTTTACTGTCCGGAGAAAAAGCCACATTGTATGCCTGATAAAATAGTGGATAGGATTTCTTCTCTTGCTTTGGTGGTGGCGGAGTTGTAACCGGAACAATCCTCTCCGAGGTTGGTCTGTCGTCGGTCTTGCGAATTCTTGCTATCTTTTTGCCCATTTGATTGCCCCATGGATAGGATGTTTTTGTTTCCCTTTATACCTTCTCGTTTGATTAGTGGGTGAAAAAAAATCAACACCCAGGTTTCGGTTACCCGTCACAGCCACTCCCTACAACGATTGTCGGAGTTAAATTCCCCCTACCCAAGACCGACAATTGTTCTCGCCACCGTTACTCTTCT
>CAZPPD010001287.1:0-1032 GCA_964588185.1 uncultured Alcaligenaceae bacterium
TGATTATTCCGCCTGTTTTGCCATCTCAACAGCAATTGCTTTCAGGCTTTTTGGCCATTGGTCGAATGTAACCCTCTTTGTACCTGGGATCTTCGGGGCAGTGATGCCTTGCACCAGAGAACTTGCAGGTTGAGCATAGAAGAATTGCACCTCATCCTGCCCATAGGTCTTTGTCAGACTCTTGGCGTAGATCTCCATCTCGGCTGCATAGTTTGCAGGGGTGTAGCCGATATTGTGCTCTGACGGAATCCAGACGACACCAGCCACAGCCATCGGAGTCATCGGACTGACACACCAGTTGTACGCGTAAGTCGGGATCCTGTCCGATCTGACAGTGCTGCTCCTACCAGCTTGCGGGAATGCCGGGCCCTGGAGCGGGGCGGCTGTTGATAGATCTGCCCCACTCTTTCCTGCATCGATAATCGTTTTGACAAACGCTTTAACTTCGTTGATATGCTTGGCAGCAGCCTTCTTGGCAATATCCGAGTTGGGATACTGCAGGAACAATTCATCCAAACGGGCTTTAAATGCCGGGTTCTTCACGTCCTTAACACCGTTGAACGATGTCCACGACAGCGGCGCGATCAGCCAACCAAACTAAAAGCCACAACACAGGAATAAAGAGCAAAAACCAAATTTGATAATCATGTCCGGCGAGGAGGTTCGCGACAGTTTCCTTTAGAGAAACATCTGGTGTAAATTTTCGGCGACCGAGGGCAACAAACCCCTGGAGAGTTGAGCTAGCTCCCACTGCAGGGCAAACAACAGATCTTTATACCAGGGCGGAAGTAGCACAACAAATATTTCACCGACCATTGATCGATCTTTACTTTCCACGATGTAGTGCAAACGATCCGAATGACGCAATAGCTCACTGAAAGTAATTTCGATTTCAAACGTCCATTTTTCATGTTCCCCCTGTTGTGTTTCGTAATTGGTCTGGTTGGCGGAGCGCACTTGTATCCGGCCATGAATATCTTGCATAGAAATCTTGTTCACATTGTCCCCTGGCTTCGGCATAATGGTAATTTT
>CAZPPD010001288.1:0-1026 GCA_964588185.1 uncultured Alcaligenaceae bacterium
CAGCATCATTTAAACCGAGGAAAGAAAATGTTAGACGAACTCAAAGAAGAAGGCATTGTGAATAAGGTGGGGGGCAGATTCAAACTCTCTACCCTCATCCAAAAACGCATGGTAGCCCTGAATACCGGTGCTAGGGCCTTGGTGGAAGTACGCGGCGGGGACAAATTGTCCATTGTCGTTCAAGAGATTTTGCAGGACAAAATCTTTTTGGACAACAATAACGAAGTTGCTGTGCGAACCCCTACCGCCACGGAAGCTGCCCGGCGGGCGATGTTGACGGATGTTTCGGATGGTGGTGATTAGAGGAAGGAAGATGGAGAGACAAGGAGGAATGGAAATATCAGCCGCTTCCGTCTTTCTCCCCATCGACTAGCATAGATTTACATCCTGCTGCCAGATTTTTCTTTGAGTTTTTGGCCGAAATAAAAAAAAATCATCTAGAGTTGCACCCCGATGTCAGAGTCCACCGTTGCCAAGCCCGAACAAACTGGAGAAGTGGTATATCGACCTATTTCAATTTTGGCACTGATTGGTCTTGGCGTATCGATCATTTTTACTGCCATTGTGTTTTTCAGCACACTATCTTCATTCCTTTTGGGAGTACCTTTCTTCTTGCCCTCATTTTTGATGGGGCTTCCCGTACTAGGGGCGATATTGTCCTTGGTGGCTGCTCGGCGAATCCGGCTTTCGGAAGGCACCATGGCCGGTGTGGTTCTTACCAAATGGGGATTGTGGTTAGCGGTGCTTTCCGGACTTGGCTATGGGGCTTTTTATTTTGGAACCTGGCTGGCAATTCGGCAACAATCCAACAGCTTTTTGATGGTCAAAGGAGAAGATTCGGGATTCTTTCCCCTCTTGATGGAAGGAAAAGTCAACGAGGCATTTCTCCTTTCCCAGCCCTACAATCTCCGGCAAGGAGTCGATCCCAACAATCGCAAAGCTATGGCCATCCGCTACGATCGCTCGATGGGAATGAGAGGGAAAGGTGAACTCTCAAGTTTCCGGGAAACGGACGTGGTCCAAGCT
>CAZPPD010001289.1:0-1021 GCA_964588185.1 uncultured Alcaligenaceae bacterium
ATCAGCAGCCCTCACGGAGATTTGTTTTTAATTCGGGTTTATTCCGGGACGCTCAAAGCCAACAGCCGGGTTTGGAACTACGTCCGGGAGTGTAAAGAATTTACCAGCAAACTATTCCATATCCACGCCGACCCCAAACAACGCGATGACTTGCCGTCCACTATTGCCGGGGACATTGTTGCCGTCATTGGCCCCAAGGAATCGATTACCGGGGATACCCTTTGCGATCAGCAAAACCCCATTATCCTGGAAACCATCTCATTTGCCCAAGCCGTGGTCAGCCGTTCCATTGAACCCCAATCATCGGGGGACAAAGACAAGCTGATTGAGGTCCTAAACCGTATGCAAAGGGAAGATCCGACCTTTAAGTGGCACCATGATGAGGATACCGGTCAAATGGTAATCACCGGCATGGGACTATTGCACCTGGAAGTCAAAGAACATCAAATGGAACGCGATTATAAGCTGAAAATCCGGGTAGGCAAACCACTTGTCAGTTATCGGGAAACACTAAGAGAAAAAATAAAAGTCGAGGGAGAGTGCAACAAACAAGCGGGGACGTCCAATCTGTTTGGCAAGGTTTATGTGGAATTGGAACCGGTTGATCCTGAACAAGGTGTTAAGGTTACTTCGAAAGTTCCCCCCGACTCCTTGCCCCGCGAGTTTATCTATGCTGCCGAACAAGGGATCGAGGGAGCTTTGCAATCCGGGGAGCTCGGCTATCCGGTTATTGGGGTGAAAGCAACACTAACCGGTGGTACTTTCGATCCGGAAATTTCCAATGACATTGCATTCCAGGCGGCTGGAGCGGATGCGGTGCAAAAAGCCATGCGGGACAATATTAATTTGCTGGAACCGGTGATGCACCTGGAGGTGGTCATTCCGGAAGAACACCTGGGACCGGTGACAGGAGATCTAAACGCCCGCCGAGCGGATATTATCGAGATGGTCAACCGCGGAAAACTGGGACAGATCAAAGCCCTGGCTCCGCTGGCAAAAATGTTTGATTATTCCGACAAAG
>CAZPPD010001290.1:0-1004 GCA_964588185.1 uncultured Alcaligenaceae bacterium
CCCACCACGCTCCTCGAGCGAAAAGAGTCATCTTTATTTTCATGCAGGGCGGCCCCAGTCATGTGGATACCTTCGATTATAAACCACGGCTGGAACGGGAAAATGGCCGGATGATGTCCTTTGCCGATGCCCGTTCGTTGGCGCGTACCATGCGAGGTGGGACTCATCGAGTGATGAAATCGCCGTGGAATTTCCATCAGCACGGGGGTAGTGGGCACCCTGTTTCCACGCTTTTCCCGCACATGGCCAAGCACGTGGATGACATGTGCTTTTTGCATGGGATGCATACCAATGGGGTTGCCCATGGACCGGCTACCCTTTTCCTGCATACCGGCTCTATAAATTTGGTTCGGCCGTCGGTTGGTTCGTGGGTAACCTATGGGCTTGGGAGCGAGAACCAAAATCTACCCGGCTTTGTGACTCTTTGCCCTTCATCGGGAAATGGCGGACCACGGAATTGGAACAATGCGTTTCTCCCTGCGGTTTATCAGGGAACTGCTGTTGGCCGTGCCGGCACCCCGGCATCCGAAGCCCGCATCCGCAACCTAGCCAATCGCGGCATGTCCCGCAGTGAGCAGCAACGGCAGTTTGAACTTCTGCAGAATATCAACACCGAACAGATGCGGCGCACATCGGGTTCCTTGGCCGGCAATGATATGGAACTGGAAGCAGTCATCAATTCTTATGAGCTAGCTTTCCGCATGCAAAATCATGCTCCGGCTACCATGGACATTTCCGGCGAAACCAGAAGAACCATGGAAATGTACGGGATCGGCGAGCGTTATACCGATGATTTCGGTCGCCAATGTTTGATGGCCAGGCGTCTTGCAGAATCAGGTGTCCGCTACATCCAAGTCAATTACGGGGACAACACCAACAACCCGCGTTGGGACCAGCACTCGAATCTACCCAAGCATGCCGATCATGCCCGTGCCGTTGACAAACCAATTGCGGGCTTGCTGGCGGACTTAATTCAACGAGGCTTGCTCGAGGATACGCTTGTA
>CAZPPD010001291.1:0-1000 GCA_964588185.1 uncultured Alcaligenaceae bacterium
AGCATTGCCACCCAATTTCAACTGAGAATTAACAACGAATTTGTGATACGGGACACTTGATCTTCCTTTGTTGCCAAAGCCTCAAGGTATGCACATGAAATCCCTCACCGAATATTTGACCCTAAACATTCCCGGGAAGATGGCCTTTGAGAACATCACTCCTCAGGTGGAAGAAGTGGTCCGCAAAAGCGGCGTTCAGGAAGGTTTGGTGTTATGCAATACCATGCATATCACGGCCTCCGTGTTCATAAACGATAATGAATCCGGCTTACACCATGATTTCGGCAAATGGCTGGAACAGTTGGCTCCCTTTAATCCGGACCCCAACCACTACCATCACAATCGCACCGGCGAGGACAATGCCGATGCTCACCTGAAACGTCAAATCATGGGGCGGGAAGTTGTGGTGGCCATAACCAAGGGTAAATTGGATTTAGGGCCGTGGGAGCAGATTTTCTACGGCGAATTTGATGGGAATCGCAACAAACGGGTGTTGATCAAGGTGATCGGTGAATGAAAAACCGGCATCGACAGCACAACCAGTAAAGCTTCCAGTTCCTAGGCAAGGTTTTAGAGGAAGGCCAATTTCTCTAAAATCAAGTGAGCGAGAAGTTCATTTCCAAAGGCAAAACTACTAAACCCACCTCAGACTGATAGAATATTGTGTTTTTTTCCTTTCGGTTATTTGCCAAGTCCTTCATTTCACCTTCACCACTTCTACCCCTCCACCAGAGTTTTGATATGCTGAGAGAAATAGCCGCTTTGAGGCTAATTGTGCATTACCTATTAGAGTCAACTCCTTGGCTTAATACTTACCGCAAGTAAGTGAGAAGTTCATTCCATGAAGGTTAAAGCTGTCCACTGGCACGAAGGCATGTTCTTTTGGCCGCACCACATGCAACAAGCGGAACGCTTTCAGTTCCAGCAGCGGGTGCGCAGCCATAAATGGAATGTCCATCACAATTGGGGAATTCGCCGGATTACATGGGATGAAGATGCC